>JANNGQ010000789.1:0-1764 GCA_031403975.1 Planctomycetota bacterium | reverse complement strand
GCGGAGGGAACAAACGAGGTGCCTCGTTCCTGCTTCCAGACGACATGCGATTCCGTCACGTCGCCTCGACCGCCCGGCTTGATCGCAAAGTGATTTCCGTTGGGACCACTGACGGCGTACAGCAAGCCATGTCCGAAGACAGGAGTCGGAATGCATTCCCGAGCCAGACCTCGAACGGTCCAAAGTCGTTCACCGGAGCCCGGATCGTAGGCGTCGAGTTTCTCCGAACCGGAGATGATCAGTTCGTGCTGATCGCCCGCTGCGATCATTTGCGGTGACGACCACGAGTACCATACTTCCGGCCGATCAGACTTCCAGATATTGGCTCCGGTCTTCAGATCCAGGGCCAGCAGATAGGATTCCCCGTAGTGATCGCATTGCAGAATGAGCTTGTCGTCGAACAGCATCGGTGAACTGGATGCTGCAAAGCGGTTTTGAAACGGTCCATATTCGTCAGCGAGCGCTCGTTGCCACAGCAGGCCGCCGTCCATGTCGAAGCAAAAGACATCGCCTGTCCCGAAGAACGCAAAGACTCGCGTGCCGTCGGTGCAGGGCGACGGACTGGCCATGCCGCTCTGTGGGTAGAACAAAGTCGGAGAGGTTCCCCAGAGTCGCTGATGCCATCGTTCTTTTCCGGTCGCACGATCAAAACAAATAATGTGGAGTTCGCTCTGATCGCGGCCTTCCGAGGCAGTGACGATGACTTGGTCCTCCCACACGATGGGGTTGGAAATCCCGGCTCCTGGCAATGGCGATTTCCAGAGCACATTTTCTGTGGCCGACCATGTTGTTGGAACGCCCGTGTCGGCAGTCACACCATTCCGCTCCGGACCACGCCAGCCGGGCCAGTTCTGAGCGAGTGCTGGTGGTGCGAAGGCGATGGAGAGGAGGATCGAGAACAGGCAGGGTTGGGTGTGTGGGGTCATGTCGATTTGTGCGTGTTTTGGTTTATTGTTTAACGGCAAGCCGTAGGCGACGGTGTTGTTCTGGTATCAAGCGAATCTCGATGCTGGCGACTCCGACCTGGCGTTAAACGAGTAAAGTAGGGTGGGACCAGCGGCTGATAAGCCGCGCCGGCCCACCAGTGGACGCCGTGCCTTGGTGGGCCGGCGCTCGCGTTGCTCGTTGGTCCCACCCTACAACACTTTGTGCTTGCGCACGCATCAGCCATTGCCATGCAGACACCGTCGCCTACGGCTTGCCGTTAAACGAGTTCTCAAAATCGATCCCGCGGCCTTCTTCATCGCACAGTCGCAGGAACAGCGTCCAGTTGTTGGGGACCTCGGGGTCGCGATGTTGAGGGCCCTGACAGACTTTGACGAGGATTCGGTTTCGCCCTGCCACGAGTGTGATTGGATCCACAAATCGGTCGAACCGAGTTCCATTCAGCCACTGTTCGTGTGATGAAACGACTTCGTTGTTGAGCCACACACGACAACTGTCGTCCGCGCAACAGCGGAGCTGTGCGTTGAGTTCCGTCGGGACCGTGATCTCAGTCCACGCATAGGCCACAGCTTCCTTCGATGGCCCAAGCACAGTGACCAGATTCAATTGTCCCAGAGGATCTGACGGTTGATGGCGGACCCAGCCGATTTCCGAATTGTTCTGCCCGCTGTACTTTGTTTTCAGATCGACCAAGTTTTCCGGCTCGAACACCGATCCAAAGCCCGACTTATCAGGAGCATCAAACGGACCGACCAGCCACCAGTCTGTCACGAATCCAAGCTGTTTCGCAACATCCGCCGTTTCACCGACGGAACGCAG
>JANNGQ010000788.1:0-2780 GCA_031403975.1 Planctomycetota bacterium | reverse complement strand
CGCCGCGCGGAATGACAATCGCCTGTGGCAACCCGACGCGCTCCGCCTGAGCCCGGCGTTCATGGCCTACGATCGCGGCAATGCCGGGATAGTTGCTGCCAGCGCGAAATGCGCCAATCGAGCGGACCGAACTGAAAATGCAGAAAGTCACGGACAGCTTTCGCGGGACCGGGCACTCCGGGCCAGGCGACACCGTGCAGACCAAGCCGGTCGTAGAGATTTCCCAGCGTACCGCCTGAGACGATTGCCAGTGCCACAGTGAGCCACAAGCTCGCGGCACCCCCGCGGACAAACAACCAATAGTTGATGCAGAGAAAGGCAGCAACGCTCAGCGCTGCAAAATACACTGCGAAGCCCTGCCCAATCCCCCAGAGTGCGCCCTTGTTGAGACTCGTATGCAGCTCGAACTTCACCCACCCATCAATCAGCCAGCCAGTGCTTTTGAAAACGCCGCCCAACCTCCGAAAGACAATTTCCTTACTCACAAGATCGATGGCAAGGGCCAGAATCGTGATGACAGAAT
The DNA here is from genome assembly GCA_031403975.1 of Planctomycetota bacterium. Classification (GTDB taxonomy): domain Bacteria; phylum Planctomycetota; class Planctomycetia; order Planctomycetales; family Planctomycetaceae; genus SXXK01. The sequence continues at coordinate 2,257 of JANNGQ010000788.1, read as the reverse complement.
AAACAGCGACTCGACTCTTCAGAACGCCTGCCATCAGCGACCGTGTTCCTTCACTCGCTCGCACTCGATACAGTTTCGGGCGTGCGGAATAGCCATTAACCGTGCCTTTGGAATCTTCGATTTCGTATCGGGTTTCCCCTGCTTCGTACAGTCTTCACAAAGCCCGTAGGTGCCGGCATCGATCTTTTTCAGGGCGTGCGAAATCTCTTCCAGTACGCCCTGATCGGTTTCGACGAGCAGCAGCGAAAAATCCAGATCCCATGCGTCGGATCCCATTTCCGCCATGTGGTTGGATGATCGCTGGTCGTTCCCCGCTGCGGTACCGGAAAACGCTTCCTCCTGGAGCTGCTCCACATCGCCTCTGAGGCGGGCCTGCAGCAGTTTGAGAATCATCCGAAAATCTTTCATTTCTTCCGGCTTCATCGTGTCAGCGTCCCGCGAGGTCAGATCGAGCGGTCAAGGGGACCGAATGGTCTCCTTTGGGGGGCCGGATTATGTGTTCGCCGGGTGACGATGGTCAAGGAATTGCTTCCTGCGGACTGGAAACTGTGCCGAAACAGGTCGTGATCAGCCGTTTCGTCCGGATGTTGCCGACCGGGCTACTCGGCAAGGGGACTGTCGGATTGATCTCGATTGCTTGTGGGGCAGGCTTCCAGCCTGCCTGGAATTGAAAAAACGCATGTGTTTTTGAATTGACAGGGCAGGCTGGAAGCCTGCCCCCACGATCAAACCGACAGTCCCCAAGGGAGGGGCGGGTCGCGCGATTTTCGGGGCTTGGGCTGACCTGGCTCGACGCAGATTTCCGGGCGAATTGACGCGGCGACAGCGCACTACAACCGGGCCAGTCGTATCCGAAGTCATTGCCGTCGGGAGTCGCAAGTTGAGAGAATTCGACACTCCGGCAGGAATCCGCGACTCATACGTCCGTTCGATTCGAAGATAGAACGATAGGGGAAAATTCCGGCGGTTCGGGCCGGACGTAGTTCAGCAACGATCCGCGGTCCGAACCCGGCTGGCCAGACACCGCCCGAACACTCAAACGATCAACGGACCAGTTTTGGATCCGCGAATGCGGATGTCAGGAACTTCTTGACTCACTGTTCCGCATCGTTATCTTCTTTACCAGTTTCCTGAATTCACCAACCGTTACAGATCCGGAGGCCGAAAAAATGGCTTCCGCAATACCGACCTGCGGGTCGGCTCAGGGGCAACTCAATGGCAGGCAAAGACAGCAACGGGCTTGTGATTTCATTGTCGATCTTTGCTCTGCTGTCCGTCGGGCTGGGCATCGCGTGGTACTTCACCTGGTCGCACGGCGACACGCTCCAAACGCAGCTGACGGCAGCAATTAAGGAAAAGTCGGTCCTCAGCGGAGAGATCGGAACAAAAGACGAAGAACTCAAACAGCTCAAGACTCTGATCGGGCGCAGCGAAACAGTGATCGCGGATCTTGTGACGGGTGCCACGACAGAAATCACGAAGCGGGCGGGCGAGGGTGCCAGCGTTCCGCTGACTTTTCAAGCAGGGTTGGTCAAGAACGCGGCCGATCGGGACTTGCATAGTTTTTCGGCCGCGGACCGCATGGCTCAGTTGACGACCAAGACTCAGCAGCTCGTCGACCAGATCAAGTCAAACGAAGCCGCCGTCGGCCAAATCAAAACTGCTCTTGCGGACAAAGAAAAGGAACTTCTCGAAAAAGAAAGGACTCACGGTGAACAGCTGGGACAGCGCGAAACGCAGATTGATGAGCTGAAGACGGCTCTGACTTCAGAGCAGGACGCATTTCAGACGCACCGCACCAACAGCGAACGAGTCATTGAGGACCTCGAAAAGGAGACTTTTCAGCAACGGCAGGCCCTGATTGAATTGCGACGCCAGCGATTCAAACTGGAGGGTATTTCGTTCGAACGACCGGACGGCACGCTCACCTTTGTCGATCAGAATTCACTCACCTGCTTTGTGGATCTTGGAATCCGTGACGAACTGCGAGTGGGAACGACTTTTTCTGTGTACAAGAAGAACAACAGCGGCGTGGGACGCAGCCAGAGTGATAAAGATCTGAAAGGCAAAATCGAAATCGTCGGGCTGGTTAACGATCACCTCGCCGAAGCCAGGATTGTGGACCAGGCTCTGGGTGACCCGCTGGCCAATGGTGACCCGATCTATTCGCCGATCTTTTTCCCCGGCCAGAAGCTGGAGATTGCAGTCGTCGGAGGGCTGGAGTTCGATGGCAACCCAGGCAGCGACCGTGAAGAAT
>JANNGQ010000787.1:0-4127 GCA_031403975.1 Planctomycetota bacterium | reverse complement strand
ATCGACAAAAACCCCTTGTTCGCCAATACACATGAGGGCAAAGTGGTCAGTGCCACCGGCAGCAAGCTGATCATGACCGGCGATGATGGCAAGGAACATTCACATACGATCACGGATGACACCAAAGTCACTTTGGACAGGAAGGATTGCAGAGCCAGTGATCTGAAGGAGGGAACAAAGATCCGCGTCACGACGAAGAAGTCCGACGAAACAGCCCTGATCTGCATTGAGGCCATTGAGAAGGACGCCGATTTCGCGCAGCAGATCTACTGATCGCAGCGAGCAAACACGCTGATGCATGTAAGTAAAGCCGTACGAAATGCGATGGCGGATACCCAAAGTCGAAAACGAAATGGATTCTGGATTCATTGCGCAGTGTTCATGGCGGTGATTGCAGGCACCCCGTACACAAGTTACGTGATTGGCGCCACGTTGCCTGGGAAAGTCGCGCCGGAAGCGTCGTTCTGGGACACGACGGAACCCTACTATTACCTTCGCATCGATCGGCGTCGCCGTGGGCACTATGCGGTCTTCGGAGGAAGGGACCACAAGACGGGGCAGGTAGAGCATACCGATGGGCTGTTTGATGAGCTCGAAGCGACTCTTCACCGATTTCTGCCCGACGCAAAGATCGATCGACGCTGGTCAGGGCAAGTCACCGAAAGCCATGATGGACTTCCGCTCATCGGAGAGACTGCCAAACGGCAGTACGTGGCCACGGGCTTTTCGGGAAACAGAATCACCTTCGGAACGCTGTCCGCCATGATGATCTGCGACGCACTTAAGGGCCGGAAAAATCCCTGGCGGGAATTGTTCGACCCACATCGAACGCAAGTACGCGGAGGAGTGTGGAACTACATCACGGAGAATCTTGAATACCCTTGTTACATGATCAAGGACCGCCTCCTGGCGAGCGAAGGCAAATCGCTGAGAAGCCTGAAACGCGGCCAGGGAAAGCTTCTGAAACTCGACGGAGACCGAGTCGCCGCGTATCGCGACGCGAAGGGTGAAGTCAAACGTTTGTCCGCCATTTGTACGCATCTGGGCTGCATCGTTCACTGGAACGATGCGGAGACCAGCTGGGATTGCCCCTGCCATGGTTCACGTTTCGATGTGGCCGGAAAAGTGATCGCCGGACCGGCCGAATCTCCGTTGGAACGAATCAAACACGAGTAATGCGATCACGCCTGGGAGATTGAACGATCATGTCCAAAGTTTTAGCGGTTCCACTCTGGCAACGTGCCATGATCGTTTTGTGCGGCACGGTGGTCGTGTCTGTCCTGGTGTTCTGTCTGCATGCAGGGCGTCCGGTTCTCATACCTATCGCGATGGCCATTCTTCTGACTTTTCTGCTGAATCCGATCGTCAGATTCATGGAGCGTCGGCGACTGGGGCGACTCTTTTCCGTGATGATTGCGGTTTCGGTCGCTGCGATCATCCTGCTGTCCCTCGGCTGGATCGTGACCCGACAGGTGACGGGCATGATGGCGGAGCTGCCGCGAAACACGGCCAACATCAAGGAGAAGGTCAAAACGCTGAGGAACCTGGCTGCCTCCCCGTTTGCCAATCGGTTCGGGCAGTTTTTTGAGGACATCAGTGAGACATCAGACGTGCCTCCCAGCGAGATGGATACTGTGAACCCAGAATCCCCCCTGGAGGATTTGCAATCGGAAGCTCCCGCCGAAACGGTCATCGTGCGAACGGAGTCCACGCCATGGATGAGTCTCACTGGTTATCTCGGATCTGTGTTTGAAGTCCTCGCCACACTGGCGTTTACTCTGGTGCTGCTCGTCGTCTTTCTCCTGGAGCGAGATGACCTGAGGGACCGCATTGTATTGCTGGCAGGCAAAGCCCGGCTCGCTCTCACGAGCAAAGCCCTGGAAGATGTCACCGATCGTATCAGCCGTTACATCGTCATGGTCGCGATGGTCAATGGCGGTTATGGAATCACGCTGACGGTCGGCTTGTGGGTGTGCGGAGTGCCCTATGCTCTGCTCTGGGGCTTCATTGCGGCCGGGATGCGGTTTATCCCCTACATCGGTCCGTGGGTCGGTGCCATTTTCCCGATGGTGATGAGTCTGGCGACTTCCGTCGGTTGGGGGCAGCCCATGGCGGTGTTCGGTTACATCGCGGTCCTTGAGCTGGTCAGCAACAACGTGATTGAGCCATTGGTGTTTGGCCGCAGTACAGGCGTGTCACCTACGGCCCTGCTGATCTCGGCGGCATTCTGGTTGTTCCTGTGGGGGCCGATCGGCCTGGTACTGTCGGCACCGTTCGCCGTCTGTCTTGTCGTACTCGGAAAGAATATTCCGCAGTTGGGCTTTCTGAATCTGCTCTTCGGCGACGAACCCGCGCTCCGCGAGAACGTCGGGATCTACCTGCGTCTGATGCAGGGGGATGAGCACGAAGCCATCAGACTCGTCCTGCAGCGCATGAAGGATTCTCCGGCGGATGAGGTGTTTGATGACATGCTTGTGCCCGCTCTCAACTATACAAAGCGGGATGTTCTGCGGGAGTATCTGACTGACGATGACCGCCGCCTGCTTCTCAAGCGCATGCGGGCCTCATTGTGTCAGACCGACGAATTCCTCCGGACGGCTGCCTCTAAAGAGGATGAGCAGGAACCAACGCCGGACGATGGGGGCAGCAGCTCAACTGCGGTGGTGCAACCCGTCAGGATTCTCGGCTGTCCCGCCATGGACGAAATGGACTGCGTGGGACTGGAGATGCTTCGGCAACTTCTCGATCCGGCACGCTGGGTGCTGGAAGTGACTGCGGTGGAGACGCTGACGTCAGAACTGGTCGCTCGAATTGCTGCGGCTCCTCCAGCCTTTCTCTGCATTGCGTCGCTGCCTCCAGGCGGGCTGGCCCATGCCCGATACTTATGTAAGCGGCTGCGCGCTGCTTCTCCTGAAATCCAGATCATCGTGGGACGATGGGGTCGGCAGCGCAACACCAGGATCGACCGGGAACGACTCGAACAGGCCGGCGCCAGTTTCGTGACGTCGACGCTGCTGGAAACCCGACAGTTGCTGGAGTCCCGATTTCCACTGATGACGCAGGACGCTCAAAGAGCAAGTATTTTCGCAATAGCAGACAGCGCTGCAAACTCGCGCCCGATGGCCACCGTGCCGACCCGCTGATAAGTGTTCACGACAAAGATTGACCACCTCAGCGAATGGATCCGAAAGACGACACGTGATACTCATTATGTTGATAAGACTGGTAATCTCCGCAGACGGGCGGGAATTCCAGTCGAGCGGCAAATGAACGCACGAGACGGCAACACGCCAGCAAACTGCCGCCGCTGATAGTCGAGTCGTTTCCGCTGCAGGTTCGGGATCAAGCCGTCAGAGAACTCGTTGCGATTCATGTTCAGAGCCAAGCTCAGGTTGACAGAATTGACTTTCCAAACTCGAACGAGATTAGCAAGTTTCGACTTGCAGAAGTACCTTAGGCGGATAACCTCTCCCATGGCTTGAGACGGAACTTAGCCAAATCGGTTTAGGGGTTGCATGATGCAGATCGCGAAGGATTGTTCACCGAATCTTGAATGGCGGGAGCTATCGTCGGTGGCTGAAGACATGTCTCAGGGAGGTGAGTGTCATGCTTGTACTATCTCGACGGCCCGGCCAGAAAATTGTCTTTCCCGGCCTTGGCATCTCGGTCGAAGTGTTGCGTTCAAATGGTTCAGTGACAAAGCTCGGGATTGAAGCCCCCGTTGACGTGCTGATTATGCGTGACGAAGTGCTGGACCGAAAACCAGAGACGGAGCATGATGATTCGACTGCGTCATCCGGGGAGCGCCTGCGTCAGCACGATTTGAAGAACAAACTCAACGAACTCACGTTAAAGCTGCAGTTGCTGCAGCGCCAACTTGAACTCGGTCGGGCCACTGACTCGGACGGCCGGTTGACCTCGGTTCTGTCGGAACTCAACGAACTGGAGCGGACGACTCCTGACCAGCGTTTGCCCATGGACCCATTGCATGTGTTGATTGTCGAAGACCAGGCAAACGAGCGTGAACTGCTCGCCGATTGTTTGCGACTGTCCGGAATCCGAGTCACAACGTCCAGTGACGGACGTGAAGCGTTTGACTATTTGCACGACCACGATGTCCCCGATCT
>JANNGQ010000786.1:0-2706 GCA_031403975.1 Planctomycetota bacterium | reverse complement strand
CACCTGCCTGTTTTTTTCGTGACGATGGATTGTCCGATCTCATTGGCTTTGAGTACTCAAAGTGGCAGGCGGCTGATGCGGTCAATGATCTGGTCACCCGCATTGAGCACGTCGCGACAGATTGGGCTGGCCGGGATGAGGCAACACTTAGCATCATCATGGACGGCGAGAATGCATGGGAGCACTTCCCGCGCAATGCAGTAGAGTTCCTGACGCTGCTGTATCAGCGCTTGGGGTCGCACGCACAGCTAAATCTCACCACGTTTTCCGCCGTGTTGCAGCATCTCCATCCGCGGCCTCTGGCCAATGTGTGTGCAGGCAGTTGGGTGTACGGAACATTCTCCACCTGGATAGGCGATGCGGCGAAAAACCGCGCCTGGGACTTACTCGCCGATGCCAAGTCCGCGGTTGATGTGGTCGTCGCACCAGAACTGGCTGCAGCAGAGCGGGAGGGTCGTGAACCCTTGCCGAGGGTGTGCGCTGTGCTGCGGCAGTTGGCCGTGTGCGAGGCATCGGACTGGTTCTGGTGGCTGGGTGAAGACAACCGATTGGAAGACGGCCCCGCGTTTGACCTCTTGTATCGCAAGCAATTGACAGGCCTGTACCAGTTAATCGGAATAGCACCGCCGGCGGTGCTGGATGTGTCCATCAACTCTGGTCTCCACTCTGGTCTCAAGTCCGCTATAGGCCTGCCCGCAGGACCTGCGCCGACAATGGCCGGGGCAATGCGTAGCAGCGGATGAACGATGACTTCTCCGCACCGGGGCGACCGGTGCTGGACCGGCGCCGGGCAGGTGTGTTGCTACATCCCACGTGTATGCCTTCGGCGACTCTGGGTGCCGATGCAGTGCGGTTCCTGGATTTCCTGCAGGCGCAGGGTTTTTCAGCATGGCAGATGCTGCCGCTGGGTCCCGTGGGTCCCAACGGCTCGCCGTACAGCCCGGAATCTGCATTTGCCGGAAATCCCGAATTAATCCCGGCAGAAATGCGCAGCGCCGCTATTCCGGATCGCGAGCTACAGCAGTTCCGTGAGCGTGAAGCCAACTGGCTGGATGGCTATGCACTGTTCACCGCAATTCGGCAAGCGCAGTGGGATAGACCCTGGTGGCATTGGCCGCTGCCCTTGCGCCGGCGTGACCCGGATGCGCTGAACAATTTTGCCCGCGCTAATTCTGCCGCCCTCGGCCAATGTATCAGGCAGCAATATCTTTTCAGCCTGGCGTGGCGAAACCTGCGCAGCGAAGCACAGCGGCGCGGTATTTTGCTATATGGTGATTTGCCCATGTTCGTGGTCGCCGACAGCGCGGATGTGTGGGCCAGGCCACATGAATTTCGCCTCGACAGCCACGGGCAGGCTACATACGTAGCCGGCGTTCCACCGGATGCGTTTACCGAATTGGGCCAGTGCTGGGACAACCCGGTGTATGACTGGAACCGCATGCAGGCCAATAACTTCACCTGGTGGCGAGACCGTCTGGCACATGAGTGCCGCCGTTTTGACCTGTTGCGCTGGGATCATTTTCGCGGTCTGGTCGCCACTTGGGAAATTCCGGCCCTGCCTGGACGCACTGCCGCCGATGGCCAGTGGCGCGAGGTACCGGGAAAAGCTTTGCTGGAAAGCATGACTATGCAACTGGGCCCGCTGCCTCTGGTGGCGGAGAACCTTGGCATCATTACTCCCGAAGTCGAGGCACTGCGACATGGGTTCGAACTACCCGCTTCGTAGATTCCCGTTCGGCCTCGATAGCCGGTATCAAAGCAGTTCGGACAGCCTTCACCCCTTACAAACTGCCGCCGCCGGTCTCCTCGATAGCCGAGTCGGTCCAGGACATCGGTGTTGGGGTAATAGTTCGAGCGACATTTCGGACAAACGCTGCGGACCAGTCGCTGCGCGACGACGCCGATCAGTGCTGCAGAGATCTTGTACATGGCAATTCCCATATCGCGCAGCCGGGTGATAGCGCCGGCGCTGTCGTTCGTGTGCAGGGTGCTGAGCACCAGATGGCCGGTCAGAGCGGCCTGAATTGCGATCTCCGCGGTCTCTGCATCACGGATTTCACCAATCATGATAACGTCGGGATCCTGCCGCAGGATGGCCCGCAGTGCGCTCGCAAACGTGATCGGACTGCCCTGGCTGGCATGCACCTGGTTGACCAGCTCCAACGAGTATTCGACAGGATCTTCGACTGTGACGATGTTCGTGCGAACGCTCTTGATAAGATCCAGGGCTGAATACAGCGTCGTTGTCTTGCCGCTGCCGGTCGGGCCCGTGACAAGCACGAGTCCGTGAGGTCGATGCAGCATCTGTTCAATCTGCTGCTGTTGCTGCTGTGGCACGCCGAGGTCGGCCAGCCGGAACGTCACATTGCTGCTGTCGAGAACTCGCAGCACCAGCTTTTCGCCGAGAACCGTTGGCAGAGTGGACGCGCGGAGGTCAATAGCCTTGCCTTCTACGATCACGTGGACTCGGCCATCCTGAGGACGCCGATGTTCGGCTATGTCCATTCGGGACATCACCTTAATGCGGGAAATGAGAGCCGCATGAAAGTCACTGCGCGGTCGCAGGACTTCACGGAGTTGCCCGTCGACGCGGAATCGAACCGATGTATGCCTTCGACCGGCTTCTATATGAATATCGCTCGCGCCCTGCCTGATGGCATGGACAAGAATGTAGTTGACGAGGCTGACGATCGGGCTGCCGTCGGC
>JANNGQ010000785.1:0-1727 GCA_031403975.1 Planctomycetota bacterium | reverse complement strand
GACGCAATTCCCGTGCAGATCAGAGTCCTGAAAAGCGGCAGCGGTGCTTCGCGCATCGTTGTGCCGGGTGCCGAGGCTGCAGCGGCGGTGGATCGGTCCGATACGTCGGTGCCGCTGAAGGCCGCTCCTGAGCAATCGATGTTGATTCCTGAAGTTGTCACCGGGATTCTCAGGATCCTGAACCGAGAGCAAGCCGGAACCGTGAAGGTTTCCGTTGCATCGCTCCGCAAAGAAATCGGCTGCTCGCCCCAGGACTTCGAAGCCGCGAGGAAAGTGCTTGGCGACAGCGTCGTCACCGAAGGCCGCAGTCTGCGACTCATACTTCGCACGGCCGTCAGTGAGACGTAGCCACGTTCGTCGGAGCGTGGGGGCAATTGCCCACAATCAAGGCAAGCTGGAAGCCTGCCCCACAAGGAATCCAGGCAGGCTGGAAGCCTGCCCCACGAGGAATCGCGACTAATGCGACATTTGTAAATGTGTCGGAGGTGCCGGTCTGATCTGATGGTCAGAGCGGTTCCAGAATGATGTTGCGGAACTCGTGAGAGTTCCGACCTGAATTCTCACAAATTCAGCTACACTGTCGCGACCTCAGTATCTTCAACGGTCGTTCGTTCACAATAAGGTGCAGTAATGCGCATACGGATTCTGCTTGTGTCTGCAGTGTTGTGTTTCACCGGTGGCCTCGTTGCCGCGGACAGCCGGCCGATTGTGCTGGCGGACGGACAGGGCGCTGAGGCACCGAAACAGCCGCAGGCATTTGTCTCGGGTGACGCTACGGTCGACATTGTCTGGGCGGAAGGCGAGACGATCCGACTGACGACCTCGAAAGACGCCGGAAAATCGTTCACTCCTGCCCCTGGTATCATCAGCTGCCGGAATCTCTCCGCCGGAATGCGACGAGGGCCCCGAGTGGTCCGCACGAACAACCGGGTTGTCGTCACGGGGATCGGAGGACAACTGGGGAAAGGCAAGGATGGCGACCTGTTTGCATGGTCTTCAGACGATGAAGGGATATCCTGGTCGAGTCCGATCATGATCAATGAGACGGCTGGTTCTGCCCGTGAAGGACTACACGGAATGGCAGCCGCTCCCGATGGTACAGTGTATGCAGTCTGGCTGGACCTGCGTGAGCAGCGGTCGCAAGTCTGGCTTGCGAAGTCCACTGACGGCGGAACCGTCTGGTCGAAGAATTTGCGAGTCTACCAGTCGCCGGATGGGAGTGTCTGCGAATGCTGTCATCCGTCGGTGGCAGCCGCTGGCGATTCTGTTGTCGTGATGTTTCGCAATTCACTGGGTGGCAACCGGGACATGTTTGCCACCACATCGAAGGATCAGGGAGCTTCGTTTGAGCCCGCAGTCAAGCTCGGAGCGGGAACCTGGACTCTGGATGCCTGTCCGATGGACGGCGGAATGCTGGCCATCGATCCCGCGGGCTCACTGGTAACCGTCTGGCGAAGAAATCGAGAGGTCTTTACCCTCGTCGGCTCCGCGAAGGAGGAGACTCTGGTCGGACGCGGCGAGCAGCCGTGGCTTGCGGCCACAGCGGATGGTCCCGTCGTCGTCTGGACAACAGGCCGAGAGGGTGATCTGATGCTGCAGAAGCCGGGACAAAGAAAACCAGTGCAACTTGCCAATGCTGCCCGCAATCCGGTGGTCAGCTCCGCAGCGAGTGGTCAGGGTCCCGTCGTGGTTTGCTGGGAATCGCTCAACAACGGCCATTCGTCCGT
>JANNGQ010000784.1:0-2713 GCA_031403975.1 Planctomycetota bacterium | reverse complement strand
GCAGCTTCGTTATTGTTGTACTTGCGATGGTTGATGCAGAACCAGTGAGGGAACGATGTATTGATCCGATTGACTGTCTCACCGAAGATTCTTTTATCCAGCGCTGCGCCGCCGCAGCCGGATTCGTTGGCGATCACCATGGCAAATCGCTGATCCGTCGCACCAGTCCAGAGCGATGTCTTGCCCAGTCGTGAATGCCCGAAGACGGCCACCTTCTTTGCATCGATCGTCTTGTCTGATTCGAGCACATCCAGCGCGCGACTCAGGCCCCAGGCCCAGGCACTGATAGAGCCGCCCGCATCGCCCGCGCGCGGTGAATCGCCTTTTTCAAACAGGGAATGGATGCCGTTTTTGAATCCATCATCGACGTCCGGATCGACATCGCCGTAGTAGATCGTGACCAGTCCGTAACCGCGACTGATGATCGTCGAAACTGCCCAGCGACTGGCTTCTGAGCCACGTGAAGCCTCCGTCGCCTTATTGTCTTCTATGCCAATATCCTTATTGTTTCGCATCCATGAATCTGTGAGATGAATGCCGGGATCTTTCTCAACCGCGTGATTGCCGTTAAAATTGTATCCCAGAAATGCGGGGACGGGCATGGTGGCATTGACCGGCGTGTAGATCAGCAGATCCATTTGTGGCCCGCTGTCGTCGTCGGAAAAGAACACCGTCACTTCGCGGCGGAGCGCCTTGCCGTCCAGAGCGTTCGGCACGGACGAACGAACTTTCGTGCGAAGCGGAATCTTTCCGGCTGGCAGAGTTCCAAACACATGCTCTTCGAACATTTGGAGCAACTCGGGGCGGCGTTTCGCATTCCAGTCATCTGCAGAATTGACCACCGTGCCGTCTTCACACTTCAACAGGTCGGGCAGCGTATACGGAGGCACTTTCGATTCGTCATAATTGAATTCTTCCGCGGTTGCTTCTGACATGAACCCTCCAGTGAAGCCCCATACGAATGCCGCTATAGCGAGTGGCACCATTGCGAATGAAGTCCGGGGTTGAATCGGCATTGATGTTGACTCCAATGGATGTTGAAAGGTTTCGCGATGTCCCTTCTCCCCCTGGAAGGGGGAGAAGGTGGCCGATAGGCCGGATGAGGAGGTATTCGCCCGTTCTGATGCTTTCAAATCCTTCACAGAGGTGCGTCCGCACATCGCCATGAACGCGTTAACATGTTTCAAACCCTCTGCAAACAGCGACAAATTCCAGCCGACGGAGCGGCTGGTCAACAGTAAACGACCGCGTCAATAGTCCTACACATACGGCTGGTTCAGTCGGAACTCCGGATGAAGCTGCATCCATGCTTCGATGCGATCTGTGCGAGACAGTGCCACCGGCAGAAAATCCAGCGCCTGTTGCAGCCGTTCATTCGGCTCGGCGCAGCTGAATCGCAGAAATCCGCCGCCTGCTGCGCCAAAGCACTCTCCGCCCAGACATGCCACTCCGAATTTTTCGTCAGCAAATTCCAGCAGATACAGTGCCAGTCCGTGGCTGGTGATTCGCAGACGGTTACAGACCGGTCTGACACTCGGAAAGACATAAAACGTTGCGGTCGGTTCGAGTGACGAGAACCCTTCGATGCGGTTCAGGCCGTTCGTCAGCAGCATGACTTTCTCGCGGAACTTCAGCATTGTTTCATCTCTCTCACGCGAATCGTGTTCGAGGGCAGCTCGTCCTGCCAACTGCACAATCGGCGGAGTACAGGACAGCGTTGTGTTGATCATCTTTCCGATCGCCGTGATGATCTCAGCCGACGATGCACAGAAGCCCAGCCGCCAGCCGCTCATCGAATACGACTTACTGAACGTGTACGCCGCGACGCACTGATCGAGCATCCCCGGCTGAGCCAGCAGCGAGTGGTGTCGCCCCTTCCAGATCATGTGACAGTACGGCTCATCGCTGAAGATCGCCACATTGCGGCCTCGGACGAGATCCGCGATGTCCCGCAGATCCTGTTCGGTCGTGATGCCTCCCGTCGGGTTGTGCGGCGAATTCAGGAATACGGCCCGAGGCGACGGATCGGTGTTGAGGAAATCCTCAATATCCGATACCTGCGGTCGGAACTCGGTCTCCTGTTTCAGCGACTTGATTACGGCCCGCGCACCGCGCCGCTGTATATTCGGCAGGTAGGTCGGAAACTGAGGACTGAAGATCAGACAGGCGTCGCCCGGATTGAGGAATGCTTCACAAAAGAATTGTTCGAAGACTTTTGCTCCGGGACCGACCGCAATGTTTTCGGCGGCGACAGGAATCGTGAACTCGTTCTTCAGAAACTTCGCCGCCGATTCACGAAACTCGGGCAGACCCGGCGACGGGCAGTAATGGGACTGATTGTCGTGGATGGCCTGCAACCCCGACTGAATCGCCGATGCCGTGCTGTTGAACGGACTGTCACCGATTTCCAGCTCCACGACGTCCTTGCCCGCCGCCTTCAGTTTCCTGGCAACCGCCAGAACGGTGAATGCTGTTTCGACATTGAGTGAACGGGCGAACTCGCTGAGCTGGACGGGCATTAGGGATCTGTTCCGTATGAGTGTCCTCACAATTGAGGATCAGGGCCTGGCCACGACAAGAATGACAGTCCCGAGTGTTGATTTAAGCCAAACTTCCGTCGGACGTGCCGCGATCCGAGTGACAATTTACGAACTGCCATCATCCGGATTCCCGCCGTGTGAAGAGCATTAGGGCAAATCTGCCGACAGGATTC
>JANNGQ010000783.1:0-5024 GCA_031403975.1 Planctomycetota bacterium | reverse complement strand
CGAGCAAAGACTCCGCTCGCGATGGATATCTATCGAGTTTCGAAAGCCTCGGGCTCCGAGTTGCTTTCTCTGGATTTAATCGTCGTGTCACCCGGGCTCCAGGAAGTCTGGGACGAGCGAGAATTCTATGAATTCTCCGACGTTCAGTGTGCCACTGTCTCCCGGGCTGGTTTGATCCGCATGAAGACCATCGCCGGGCGTCCTCAGGATATCGTGGATATTGAGAGACTTAACAATGGAGAATGATCCGAAGGACGGTTCCAGTCCAGGAGTACACATCCCGGATATGTCCGCGGCCGCCATCACCGCTCGCCTGGACATGGCTGGTCAGCTTTACGAACTCAGTCGCATGCTCCTGTCCGCCCGGATAGTCGAGCCGTTGACGACTGAAAAATCTGTCACGTTGCCTGCACCTCACTCCTCATGAATCGCCTCCAGCGGCTTCAGACGCCCCGCAGTCGCTGATCTCCATGCGTGCATGGCAATTTCGAGTATTCTTACCTCTGGCAAGGGTCGGCTGGGAATTATTTTCCCGGAAGGGTTGTTGCCGGCAGCCGATCCGTGTTTTTGCGGCTTTGACCGCGCGGTTTGCCCGTGTTTCTGGGTATCAGCGTTGGGGTGCTGATGGCGTCGGCGAACTCCAGGGTATGAGTGTCCGTGAGATGGCGGAGTTCCCCGGGTTGCGGCATGGACCGAGCCGGCAGACCTTCGTCCTGGTAGACGTCGTCCAGAGCGCGGATCGTGCGGCTGCCGCCTGGAAGTTTTTCTTTGGCTACGCACTTCACGCCCTTAGGCCCTCCGCCACGGCGTTTCTCGCCGGTGGCCATGATGCGTAATGAGGCCAGCTTGGCAGCGGTGGTTTCCGGCGCAGCGTAGCGGTACGGTTCGCCGCTGGTCAGCATTCGCCAGGCGATCGTCGCCAGTTTGCGAGCCGTCGCCACCACAGCCACGTTGTGGTTCTTCCGGCGTTTGAGTCGCTGGAAGAAGTGTCCCAGCGGAGCGACCACTGCCCAGCAATTCGTCGCGGATTCCAGCACGACGTGATCAGTCGGCCGCAGTTGGGTGCTCGCGAACTTTGTCAGGAGCTCTCGAGTCAGCTCGAATTCGCCTTCGCGAAGCGTGATCCCGTCTCGATCCAGAATGCAGTATGTGATCTGTCGCTTGTGAACATCCAGCCCCACGAAGCGGGCGGGCTGTTCCATCGGCCCTGAGAGACTGTCCCCGAGTGCGGACGATGCCTGCGGCGTGTCCGGTTTCTCATTGGGCGATCGACGTTTTCCTGCCGTTCGCAGTAGTGTGACGGTGTGTGGCATGTGATAGAATCCTGCCTTGAGAGTCCGTGGGGCAAGGGTTGTTGGACGGTCTGCCGAAATGTGTCCGAGAAATCGGATGCGGATCAGCAGGCACGGTCGGATCAGAATCAGAAAGCATGATCCTTTGAGATCGCGTTTGCTTTCAGCGACTGATCACGGATTGGGCCAAACTGGCTTTACCTCTTCGAGCTCGAAGCTCAACCAGGTGAACCGGGAGGGGGCTCAGTTACAACGGCGAGCTCAGGGCTCAGTACACGTATCGAGCAGCCCCTGAAATCGTCCGGCCTCTGTTCCGGTGCGAACCGGAACAGAACATTGCTCCACGACTCTCAATTTCAATCAGATGGAAACCAACAACCAGGCCGGCGTTTCAGCCAAGACCCGGTGACAAGAGTGTACCAAAGGCACTTCTTCCCACGATCTGTCCCGAGCCCCGTTCGCCTCGCCGTCGCATCGGCTTTCGCAAACCGAGGCCGATTCGACGGCGAGACGAAAATGGGCGGCCCCCGTTTGCTTAGCCCGGGCGGAGGTCGCCGCGGGATGCTACCTGGTAACCAGTTCGCGAAATCGTGCCACTTCAATCCTGGCCATACCGGTTACGACAAGACACGTCGGCACCTGGTGACGAATTGATACGCATCGTACTGCTTCGACGATGTGTGCAGAGCTCTGAGCAGGGAATCCGATCGTCTCAATTGCTGTGATTCGAGGCCTCCTGCTGCAGGCTGGCCCATCGTTCGACGTCCAACGTCGCCGCCTTCAGGCTGTTTCCGGAGACGCCGTCCAGCACCGCCTGCCACCATCGATGGTGATGGCACTTCGTTGCGAGAACGCGGGCGACGAGGCAACCAAAAAGCGCGAACAGTACGCCAAAGACGTAGTTGCCCGCGATCCACAAACGATCGAGTTTGTCGAGAAGGTCGGCACGGCCATCCGACAGCCATTCGAGCAGCCACTGGAGACCAACCATGAACCCGCAGAACCCCGCGAGTGGTGAGAGCACAATGATCCACTTGAATTGCCGGATCTTCGCAACGCGCAGTCGTTCGAGCGAGTTCTGGATCTCGGCCACCGGTCCGCACCAATCCAGCCGCGACACACGCTCAAGTTGACGAATGCTGTCGACCAACAATGCAAGGACGCTGATCATGACGACAATCGCAGGCAGCAACAGATGCCCGTCGCGCCAATGGCCGCTCACGAATGCCGCGCCAAGCAGCAGCACTCCGACACAGAATACGACGTCGATCGCAGGCCAGATCGCCAGACGATTGACGCGCCGACGCGCCGGCTGCATGACAACTTGACGCACGAGTTCGGTCTGCAGAGCTAACGACTGATCGAGCTTCTGATCGAGCCGCCGCCATTGTTGATCGAGTTCTTCAAACTGAATCATCTGATATCTCCTCCTTCTGTGGATGGTCCCTGAACGGTTTTCCGCAGCGAATTCTTCAGTCGGTTCATCCGTGTTCCGACGTTCGATTCACTGATGCCGAGGACTTCGCCGATTTCACGATGTGAGTGTCCTTCGAGGTACAGCAGCAGAATGGCCCGGTCCGCATCGCCTTGTTGCTCCAGAAGTTCCCGCAGCTCTCGCAACTGCTGCAGCTTCGTCGCGTCGTCGGTCGCCGCGTCTGGAATAGAGCCTGCATCATCGTCGAGGCTGGCAGTCTCCCGGCCCCACCGCCGCTGTCTCCGTCGAAAGTCGATTGCCACATTCAATGCGACGCGAAACATCCACGTCGAGAACTTGCGGGCGCGGTCGTATTTCCCAAACGCAGCCCACATCCGTCCCACGATTTCCTGTAACAAATCATCTCGTTCATGCGACGATCTGCCGTACGCCCAGCAGACCTTGAGCAACGGCCGCTGGTGGGATTCCAGCAGTGCCAGAAAGTGTTCGTGTTCTGATGGCCGTGGGTCCATGGAGGCTGGTTCGCCTGGCTTCCTGCGTGATGTTTGATCTTGCATCGCTGCTTACCCGTCCCCGTCGGTGAATCTGTACAACCAGTGATTCGTCCGGCAGAGCAACTTTGTCACAAAAGACGCTCGAAAAAACAAAGTGAATAGTTCGACTGTCCCACATTCGACCCCAACGGCCTCGGGGACTGTCGGATTAGTCGCGATTCCTTGTGGGGCAGGCTTTCAGCCTGCCGTGCGTTGAGGAATTACCTGTGTTTCTGGATTGACGAGGCAGGTTAAAAGCCTGCCCCACGATTAAAACGACAGTCCCCGAGCTGGATGGGGTCGTCAAGGAGAACCTGGGACAGCCTAACTCAGCCGTCCCGACATTCCTTCGTGAAGTTCGATGGTCGTCGCGATAGACTCTGTCCGCTCACCAGTCGTCTACAAATTGCCGAGGGCCTGATTCATGTCAGACGCTGTCGAATTTGATCCGTATGCCCTTCCCGAAGATGCGATTCAGGAGCCGCCGGTCTCGCTGTGGTCCGCGCTGCGAAAGATCGGGCCGGGGATCATTCTCGCTGGAACCATCGTTGGTTCCGGCGAATTGCTGCTGACGACATCGCTCGGTGCGAAGCACGGCTTTGTGTTCCTGTGGCTGATTCTGTTCAGCTGCGTCATCAAAGTCTTCGTGCAGATCGAGCTGGGTCGTTACGCGATCTCTTCCGGCAAGCCGACACTGGGAGCCATCAACGAACTGGGTGGTCCGCGACTGGGAGCCCATTGGATCGTGTGGTGGTGGCTGATCATGATGATTTCAACAATCTTCCAGCTCGGCGCGATGACCGGCACCGTGGGGCAATCGTTGAATCTGGTGTTTCCCTCTGTCTCCGCCGGTCTTTCGAACATGCTCGATGGATTGCTGCCGTCGCTCGCGGATGCGATTCGCGGGCGGCCGGAGTACCCGTGGGCATTGCTGACGTGTCTGACGGCGATCGGACTGCTGTGGAGCGGCAGTTACCGGCGGATTGAGATCATCACGACGGTGCTCGTCGTGGGCATCACGCTGCTCACTATGACTGCTGCCTGCGCGCTCCCCTTTACGAAGTTTCCCATCCCCTGGTCTGAGGTGGCTCAGGGGCTCAAGTTCAGGCTTCCGGCCGAAGGGATTGCCGTAGCATTTGGTGTATTCGGCATCACGGGTGTCGGGGCTTCGGAGCTGTTTTACTATCCATACTGGTGTCTGGAAAAAGGCTACGCCCGCTACACCGGACGATGCGACCAGAGCGAGGCGTGGACTCGACGCGCGAAGGGCTGGATTCGCGTGATGCATCTGGATGCGTGGGTCAGCATGGTGGTCTTCACCGTCTCCACACTGGCGTTCTACTTCATGGGGGCGACGGTGCTGCATGCTCAGGGGCTGAGTCCCGAGAAGGAGCACATGATTGAGACGCTGTCGCGAATGTTCGTCGATACCTTTGGCGGATGGACTCAGATCGTCTTTCTGATCGGGGCCGCGGCCGTGCTGTTCAAGACGCTGTATCTGTCGAGTGCGGGCAACGCGCGGCTGGTTGCCGATTTCCTCAGTCTGTCCGGTGCCGTTCGGTATCGGCAGCCCGTCGAGCGAGCCCGAGTGATCCACCGCGTGGCGATCCTGGTTCCAGTGATTGCACTCGGCCTTTACCTGACATTCAAGGAGCCTAAGTGGATGGTCATAGTGGGAGGCTTCGCTCAGGCACTGACTCTGCCCATCATTGCGGCGGTGACGATTTATCTCCATCGGCATTCCGCCCATCGCGCGCTTGACCT
>JANNGQ010000782.1:0-4746 GCA_031403975.1 Planctomycetota bacterium | reverse complement strand
TGATTTGTAGGGTGGGACAAGGTCGCGCAGCGAACGCCGGCCCACCGATTCTGGTGCAATCATCGGTGGGCCGGCGCGGCTTTTCAGCCCCTTGTCCCACCCTACTGTTGGCTCCCGGCGCGCCGGGACTCCGCCGGCTGGGATTGCTCGGGGCAGATGGCCCCAAGCTACGGAATTCCCGCCGGCGGAGTGGCGGGCAACAGTAGATTACGGCGGTTGATCGAGAATCGCGCGGAGCTGAGCGAGGCCTCGGCGAAGCAGACCGGCGACAGAGGCGGTCGTGCGATTGGTTTGTTCGGCGATCGTTTGCAGGGGCAAGTTTTTCAAATGCTTGAGAATCACGGCTTCACGCTGGTCTTGGGGAAGCTGCAACAGGGCATCAGCGAGTTTCAGTAGTTCCTCATTTCGCTCAGCCGCCATGCTGGGCGATGTCTGGTCGGCCGCCAGCCAGTTTTCGAGGCCCGCCGCAGATTGATCGATATCCGCCGAAAACGATTGTTCGCGAGCAATGTCGCGCTTGTCTCGGTGGCAGTGTCGAACCGCGTCGGCAAGTTCAGTCGCAAGAATCTGCCGGAGCCATGCGACCAGCACATTGGGGCTGCGGTCCCGAAGTCCGGGCAGAGCCGCATGAGCTCGCAGTAACGACTGCTGCACAATGTCCGAAGCATCCAGCTTTCCCTTCAACTTCGGATCAAGCTGGGCGCATGCGAGAGTCCACAAATAGCCGCGGTAGGGCTGCAGCACATCAGTATCGATCCGCGGTGGTGTCATTGTGAGTGTCGCCCATTCCTGCTTCCTATTGTGCAGAGACGTCATCCGTCAGAAAACTGACCGCGGAGATTGCAGGATTTTGAGAGTAGTAGGCACATTCCATGTGCCGTAACCTGAAACACGCTTGCCTCTTCCCAATCTGTGCGGACGGCACACGGCGTGTGCCTGCTACTTTTAACGGGAAACCGGACGCTAGCGCGTGGCGGCTGATGCGACAGTCCCCGCATGATCTCCTGCAAAGATGCGGCCGGTGTTTTTGTCGGCCGCGAGACTGGTGAGCGGCGTTGACGCAATCATTACGGCGCGAAATTCAGCCGTTGCCGGATTGACGATGATGCACTGACCGCTTCGAGTCCCCACAACAATCTGAGCTCCGTCCGAAGTCCATGCTACGGTCGTCGGAGGATCGGTGATTTTTGCAAAACGCATCAGCCGGCCCGTCGCCGGTTGCCAGATGCGAACCGTGCGGTCTTCGCCGATCGAAGCCAACAATGCGGCGACACCAGTCGGACGAGCGGGCTGCAGTGAAATCCCGATGACGGAACCCGTGTGCTGATCGAGCGTCCTGATCAGCCGCGGCGGCTTCTCCGGCTGACCAATCTTCATCGACCAGACTCGCAGCGTCTGATCCAGACTGCTTGTGACGATCATTGCGTCCTTCGAGATCGGATCTGCCAATTCTGTTTCGGTCCGACTGATCCATTCAACGCCGGTCAGACCCTTGGAATGGCCTTCGATTCGGCCGACAATCTCACCGGACTCCGCTGCGGCAATGCTGCACACGCCGTCGAGACTGGCTGTGGCGAGCCAGTGGCCCGTGGAATGCCAGGCAACGGAGTACACGATATCGTCATGCTCACGAATGCGAGCGATGATTGTCAGAGACGGCCACTCAAGGATCTCAACAAGTCCGAACTGAGCCGGTGTTCCGCCCGCAACGGCGATTCGACGACCATCCGGCGAGAACCGGATGTCATGAATTGCCTCGAGTTCTGTTTCAAAACTCCGGATGACTTTGATGTCCGGCAGGGAAAGCACCGAAATCCCGGCCTGACTTCCCGCGACAAGTTCGCGGCCGTCCATCGACACCGCCAAGGCTGTGATCGGCGGAGCGGCGCCGAGCGGCGTGACGCAGAAAACGATTCCCAGACCGAGAACCGTTGCCGCAGCCGTAAATCTGCCCCGCCGATCGAATAACTCCAATGCGTCAGCCCGCATACCCAGTTTCTATTGCGACTCATTAGCGTTCATCAGCGTTCATTAGCGGTTTCAAACCACTAATGAACGCTAATACACGCTAATGGGAAGGAATCGAGGGGAGATTGAAATCGGATTACGTCATACGATCGGCACCAGCTTCGAACCGGGCGGTGTGAGTCGGACTGGTCGCCCGTCGCCGGTGGTCAGTTCATGATTCGGATCGATTCCGAGGAGCGAATAAACCGTGAATACCAGGTCTGAAGGCGTCACGGGATTGTCTGCGGGGACTTCGCCGGTCCGGTCACTTGCGCCGTATACCTGACCGCCGCGGATGCCGCCACCTGCCAGCGCCACACTGAAAGCCCTCGGCCAGTGATCACGACCAGCGGCCGCATTGAGTTTCGGAGTCCGTCCGAACTCGCCCATGACGATCACCAGCGTTTCCTTTAACAGACCGCGATCATGCAGGTCTTCAATCAGCGCCGAAAGAGCCTGATCCAGCAATGGAATCAGACCGACGGGCTCTCGCGCTCCGGTATAGCCTTCTTTCAGGCTGGTGTAAAGATTTGCATGAGTGTCCCAGCCGGTGTTATTGACAGTGATGAACGGCACGCCCCGCTCGACCAGCCGTCGAGCCAGCAGACAGCTCTGTCCGATGGTCCGGCTGCCGTAGCGTTGACGCACATTGTCATTTTCCTCGGACAGATCAAACGCCCGCTGAGCATCCGCAGACGTGAGCAGGTCAAACGCTCTGGAGAGTGATGATGAAGCCGGCCGCCGTCCGGAAGTGTCGGCGGATTCGCGGAGTTGGCGGACCTTATCAGCGAACTCACGCCTGCGTTCAATCCGCTCCACGGTGAGCCCTTCACGAAGAGCCAGATCAAGGACTTTGAAATCGGCTTTTGCCGGATCGCCACCGACAGAGAACGGCCTTGCGTTGCCCGACAGATAACCGGCACCCGAGAATCCCTGACCTCCGATGCGATAATCCGGAATCGCTATGTTTGCCGGCAGGAGTGACGACTGACCTTTCACATGACCGGCCACAGTATGAAACGACGGGTACTCAAGCACGGGACTCGGCTGATATCCGGTCAAGACATAGTGGGCTCCGAGATTGTGTTCTCCGAGTGGCGATGTCATCGAACGGATCACTGCGAAATGCCGCATTTGCTGCGCCGTCTTCGGCAGACATTCGCTGATAGAGATGCCGGGGACAGATGTCGCGATGGCCTCCAGCGGCCCGCGGACTTCTGCCGAAGCGTCCGGCTTGACATCGAATGTCTCCAGATGGCTCGGCCCGCCGTCCAGCCAGATCAGGATGCAGTTGCGGGCATTGATACGACCGGACGTCGCGGGCGGATCGCCGGTTGATCGTGCTCCAGACACCAACAGTGGATTGGCGAGAAAGAACCCGGCCAGTCCGCCGATTCGCAATGAGTCGCGTCGTCGCATGAGTCAGCTCCGGACCAAGGACTGGGACAGAAATAAGTGGGGCACGATTTCATCGTGCCGAGCACGTATAAAACGTGCTCCACGTGCGGAAGACGACAGTTATTTCTGCGCCGATCCTAAGGTCGCTGAAGTCGTGAGACTTCAGACCGAAGTCTCACGACTTCGGCTACAGGGAATTCAGTTGCTGCCGTTTGGCCAGCCTGGCGGCGGTCAAGGTGTTCCTCAGCAGCATTGCGATGGTCATCGGGCCAACGCCACCCGGTACCGGAGTGATTGCTGAGGCGACAGCCGCCGCTGCATTATAGTCAACGTCCCCGACAAGGCGATTCCCGATTCGGTTGATCCCCACGTCGATGACCACTGCGTCCTGCTTGATCATATCGCCTTTCACAAACTCGGCGATACCTACTGCGGCAATCAGGATGTCGGCCTGTCTGCAGACAGCCGCAATCTCCCGAGTACGGCTATGACACACCGTCACAGTGGCATCTGCGCCTTTCTGCAGCAGCAATGCGGCCATGGGCTTTCCCACGATATCACTGCGACCGATGACCACGGCATGGCGCCCTTCGGTTTCAATACTGCAGATTTCCAGCAGCTTCATGACACCCGCCGGCGTACACGGCAGGAATCTCGATCGGCCCTGCAGCAGCCGTCCGACGTTTTCCGGATGAAAGCAGTCCACATCTTTTTCCGGGCTGACGGAATCCAGAATCTGTGTTGAATCAATATGCTTCGGCAGAGGAAGCTGTACCAGGATGCCGTGAACATCAGGATCCGCATTCAGCACTGCAACGTGCTGCAGAAGTTCCTGCTCAGTTGAGCCCGCCGGCAGTCGGTACAGAGTACTCTTCAGCCCCGTCTTGTGACAGGCGCGCTCTTTATTGCGGACGTACACCTCACTCGCCGGATCCTGCCCCACCAGCACCGCCGCCAGGTGCGGTACGACACCTGTCGCGGCGCTGAATAATTCGGCGTCCCGGGCGAGTTCCTCCCGGAACTTTTCTGCGATTGCTTTTCCGTCAATTACAACTGCTGTCATTTCGGACAAGTTCCTTCCGTTGAATCACCACCGAGCCTCAGGACGCGGTTGTTGCCCATATCAACCACGAGAAGGTCGCCGCGCTCCCGGCAGACTCCGTGAGGCATCTTCAGCCTGATTCGCGCGTCACCATGTCCGTTGCCCAGCACCGTCGAGACTAAGTCTGTTGTCGGGTCGAATTTCCGGATCGCCCCGTTCTCGTCATCCGCGATATAGACGTCGTGCGAGTCGTCGATGCACAGATGCTTGGGCGAACCGAACTGAGCGGTCAACGCAGG
>JANNGQ010000781.1:0-15096 GCA_031403975.1 Planctomycetota bacterium | reverse complement strand
GGTTGTTCGGGTTCAGGAAACTCAGATCCCGTCCGCCCGGACCTGGCAAAGGAAACACTTGTGTCGGTGCTGAACTCATGGAAGGAGGGCAAATCCATTGAGTCTCTGCAAAGTGCGTCTCCTGCGATTGTGGTTCAGGATGTCGACTGGACGGCGGGAACGAAGCTCACCGGCTATGAATTGCTTGGCAGTGGAGAGGCCGTCGGGGCCAACCTGTCGATCGAGGTAAAGCTGGATCTGACAAATGCGGAAGGCAAATCAGAAAGCCGGCGTGTCTGGTATTTGGCAGGTACGGATCCGGTCCTCACTGTCTTCAGAGACCTGCTGCATCCGTGATGGACAAGCTCCAGGTCGGATGAAGCAATGACGGAATTTGCCGGTTCTGCCGGGCACATGTTCACATCAAATTTCGGAGATGTTGATATGGTTCAGACGTATCTCTTTCGGCGAAATGTTTTCTCGCTCCTTGGCCCGTCGCTGATGACGCTTGCCGCTCTGATATGTGGACTCAACGGAATCGGATATGCAATGGACCATCCACGAATTCCTGTCCTGTCGGACGCAGACACTTGGAAACTGCTTCCTGCTGCATCACGAGGCAGTGATCAGCAATTGCCGTCGTGGGCGGGAATGCTGGCCGCGGAATTGCCGCGTACGACGGCCGCTGTTTTGCAGCTTGACTACGCCCACAGAGTCACAAGCCCGATACCGCCGGTTCTGCGGGCCGCCATGCGCTGGACCTCAGCGGATGCAAATCGCTGTGAGTACGCAATGGCCTGTGCACTCGCCGATGCGAGACGCGCAGGTGCCGAGGAATCTCTGCTGCAGGGACTGATCAATCATGATCGATCGAACTGGTCGGCAGCGGATCAGGCGGCAACCACTTTCGCCCGGAAGATGACTTTGGATTCGGCGTCTGTCACCGATGAAGAATTCGCTCAGCTGGTGAAGCACTTCAATGAGAAGCAGGCGGCATCCATGGTGCTGCTGATGGCCTATTCAAATTTTCACGACCGCCTGCTGCTTTGCCTGCGTGCTCCTCTTGAGCCCAACGGTCCGTTGCCGCCGGTGAATGTCGAGTTTCCGGCCGAGACTTTTGTGTTCAGGACAACACCGCCCCCCGCAAAGACTTCGTCTCAGGCCGCGCCCGAGTCAGTCGACTCGTCTTCAGCGGAAGGCACGATCGCGTTCGATTCGAGCTGGGCATCACAATCGTATGAACTGCTGCAGGACCGGCTGAGAGCGCAGGAACAAAAACCGACGCGACTGCGAATTCCGGACTGGGAGGAGATTGCTCCGAATCTGCCGCCTGGCCTGTTCGCTCGCCCGAGCGACATTATCTGGTACCGGATCGTGTTCGGTTACGCTCCCGAATTGGCCGGCCCGTTTGAACTTGTCATGCGGACTGCGGGAGCGGAAAGCAGCGGCAAATGGGATCGAGTCTTCGCGCAGGGATTGTTCTGGGTGACGACGAAGGCTGTGGAGTGTCCATACTGCATGGGACACTGTGAAATGAATTGGGAGGTCGCCGGACTGAACCGCGATCAGATCTCCGACCGCAGCCGAATCCTGGCAAGTGATGACTGGTCGAGTTTTTCAGCTTCTGAACAATTGGCGTATGCGTTCGCAAGAAAGCTGGCAAAGAATCCGTCAGACATTTCGGACAGTGACGTGCAGCAGCTTCAGACAGGACTCGGGAACGACCGCGCGTTTCTTGTGATGTTCAATGCCAGCCGGCATCACTATATGACACGCATCTCCAACGGATTTCAGCTGCGGCTGGAAAAAGAGAATGTGTTCTACGACTACTATAACATGAAGCCTTCCACAGCTTCAGCCGACTCATCCACACCGTCTCCGGCGGTGACCTTGCTGAGTGATGCTGAATGCTGGAAGCGAATGCCGGCAGCCTTATCGGGAAGCGGTCAGGCGCTACCGTCATGGGCACAAGCAGTTGCAACACAGCTTCCCCGAACAGCTGCAGCCATGTTGCAGCTGGATTATGCGCACCGGATGCAGAGCCCGCTGGATCCTGTGCTGCGGGCCAAAATGCGATGGGTCATCGCGCATGAGAATCGTTGTGAGTATGCACAGGCGTATGCCGTCTCCGATCTGCAGCGACTGGGAGTTTCGGACGCGGAGATTCAACGGCTCAAGTCCGGCGCATCGACGACTGCCGTGGCTGAGGCGTCCCGCCTCAGTACTGACGCGGGACGCGTCAGCCACGATACCTGGTCCGATTCTGATCGTGAACCTCTGGAATTCGCAAGACTGCTCACCGTCGCCGCACCGACGATTCCCGATGCGCTGTTCGAAAGCCTTCAAAAGCAATTTGGAGACAACAAGGTCGCCGCGATGGTACTTCTCGCGGCGTATGGAAATTTCCAGGATCGAATCGTCCTTGGATTGCAGCTTCCTCGGGAACCAGACGGCCCTCTGGCTCCGCTCGAAGTGGCGTTCGGAGAGGGTGCATTTCAGACGGTGGCATTTGTTCCACCACCATCAACAGACCCTGGCGCTGCCAAATCCGGCAGTACCGTCGTAACGCACGATGAGGAATGGTCCAGCATTTCCTTTGATCAGCTGCAGGAAAAACTGGATCAGCAGCGGGCTCGCAAACCCCGATTGCCTGTTCCTGTCTGGGAGGATGTCAAGAAGGGCCTGCCTCCCGCCATGGCAACTCGCCCAACCCGAATTGCCTGGAGCCTGACCTGTTCCGGCTATGTTCCCGAACTGGCGGTTCCCTGGGCGATCAGTACTCGAACGATGTGGGCTGAACTGCCCAATGACCGGATCTTTGAAGAAAGTCTCTTCTGGATTCAGAGTCGCAGCATCGGCTGCAACTATTGTATGGGGCATTGTGAAATGCTGATGGAAGTCGCGGGACTCGACGCCGACGAAGTGGCCGACAGAACGCGGTTGCTGGCGGGAAATGACTGGTCCTCATTTTCGCCCGAAGAGCAGCGCGCCTATGCGTATGCCCGTAAACTCAGTCGGACTCCCTGGGATTTGACGGCGGCCGACTATGCAACTCTGCAGAACGATCTGGGTCCCGACAAAGCGATGGCCGCGTTCTGGTGGCTCTGTCGGGGTCTCTACATGACCCGTGTTTCTGACGGGTTTCAGCTGCCTCTGGAACGGGACAATGTGTTCGAAGACGTTCCGAAAAAGTAATTCAGAAGGGAATGGTTGTGCGAACAACAGGGAAGTTCGCCGGATGAGCCTGTCACCAGGGAGCAATTCATAGGTCCGGAGCCGATCTTCGCTTCCCTTGACCGCGACAAGTCAGATCGCTGCAGGAAGGTCCGGACCTCAACGCGCCAGCTCCTGATTTCGAGCTGCGGCCGCTGGGCGGCGGCGATCCGATCAGGCTGTCGGATCGAATCGGCGGGAAACCAGTCGTGCTCACCTTCGGCAACTTTACCTGCGGTCCGTTTCGATCCATGTACCCTGTCGTGGAAGCGGTCCGCGAGCGCCATCCGGATGATGCGGAGTATCTGGTGGACGACATCACCGATACTGTCGGCAATGCCTACAGCGGCATGCCGGCTCGACTCTATGTCATTGATAAGGAAGGCTGCATCGCCTACAAGAGCGGTCGCGGTCCGTTCGGATTCAAACCTGAAGAAATGGAGCAGGCCCTGATGATGCTCCTGCTGAGCGAATAGTCCCTCGAGCGACTCTCGACTCCGCAGGAGGCGCAGGATGAGCCCATCCATGTTGCCGGAGTCAGCTCGTGCAGCGAGACGCACAAGCCCGGAGACTGAGGATATACGGTCTGAAGTCAGCCCATGCCGCTCGATCTCGACGACACCATCGTGGCCCTCGCCTCACCTCCCGGAGCTGCACTGCGCGGGATTGTGAGGGTGAGCGGTGCGGAAACGGCAGAAGTTGTTGCGAAGTTGTTCCGTGCGGACGAAGCGTCCTTGAACTGGCAAACGACAAAGTTACCGAGGCGGTTTGTCGGGCATCTGGAACTGTCTGCGATCATCGTGCCGGTTCCTGCAGCGCTGATGTACTGGCCGACTCGACGAAGTTACACGGGGCAGCCGATGGCCGAGTTTCATCTGATCGGCTCGCCACCGCTGCTTGAAGCGGCGATTGAACACCTGTGTGAATGCGGTGCCCGGCTGGCTCGACGCGGTGTATTCACGATGCGGGCATTCCTGTCGGGGCGGATCGATCTGCTTCAGGCGGAAGCGGTGCTGAGTGTGATCGAAGCCACCGATCATGAAGAGCTGCAGAAAGCTCTGTCTCAGTTGGGCGGCGGCATCACGTCTCGGCTCGGGCTGGTGCGAGGGGACTTAATTGCGCTGCTGGGCGATCTGGAAGCCGGACTGGATTTTGTCGATGAAGACATCGAGTTCATTACAAAGACGCAGATTTCACTGCGACTGGATTCGGCTCTGAGTCTGTTGCATCAATTAGCGGCGGATCCGGCACATCGTCTGCCGTCCGGGTATCGTCAGCGAGTCGTCCTTGCGGGACTTCCTAACGTGGGGAAGAGCACGCTGTTCAATCGACTGATCGGACGGCATCAAGCCATCGTATCGCCAGTTGCCGGGACGACCCGGGACTATCTCACCGCGACTCTGAAGCTGGATGGACTGGACGTGGAACTCATCGATACGGCCGGCTGGGAGGACGCGGTCGGTCGATCTGATCATGGAACGGGCTCAGGAATTGCGGGCCGAACAGGTTGCCGCTTCGGATGTCGTCGTGTGGTGTACCGCGGCGGATCTGAGCGCGAACGGCGCGAAAGAAGATTCCCGGCTGATGGCCCAGGCTGCGGTTCGCTGTCCGGCCATGATCCGCGTGATGACTCGATGTGATCTTGTGGTGACTCCGGCGGCATTACAGACCAGTCGCCATGGTCTTCGAATCAGTGCTGCGACCGGATTCGGCGTCGATGCTTTGCTGACGGCACTGGCGAAGGAACTCGGGGGCTCGAATTCGTCACGCAGTGAACTGCTTGGCACAACAGCCGTGCGGTGTCGGGACAGTCTGAACCGCACGATCCAGTCCCTGCAGCACGCAACGTCTGCAGTACGCGAGTTTCATGGCGATGAGCTGATTGCGATCGAGATCCGGCAGGCTTTGCATGAGCTCGGCACAATTCTGGGAGAAGTCTGCACAGACGACATCCTGGACCATATCTTCAGCCGATTCTGCATCGGGAAGTAAGTTATGTCGTACCTGGGGAGCAGCACCTCAATCCCTTGCGCGCCGAGCGAACAGCAACAAATATCTCCGCTGGGGAGACAGGAGCACTGTTCGGTCCGGATGCCGCCGGGCTACGGCGGTGGTGCGAAAGAGGGTCCGAAACAGCAGATCCGCAGGAGATCTGCCCGCTGAGGCTGAATCTCAGACAATTTTCTGAACCGGCAACATCTGATTGATCGTCTTTAGAAACAGACGTAGACTGTGTCCGGCAATTTGCCGTGAAACCCAGCGGGAGAGTCCGATGTCGAATCAGCCGAATGCACTGACGTTGCTGGACCGAGTTCAGGCACGGCAGAGGACCGCCAGTTTTGCGAAATCGCTGCATTGGTGGACTTTCGGAGCCCTGCTGTTGGCCTCGATTGCCGTGTTGTGTGTGCGGCTGCTGGGCCTGATTCCGCTGGAACAGGAGCGGCTGCAATGGCTGTTGATGTTTCCGGCGGTTGCGGCCCTGGCAGCGTGGATGTTTCATCGTCGGATTGAGCGGTCGGCTGCCGCACGTGCTGTGGACAGGCATGCGAAGACAGACGACCTGTTTCTGACACTGGCGACATTGTCATCGTCGGCCGGGGAATATCAGCCTCTGGTTGAGTTGTCGGCCACGAATATCGCGACTCGTGTTGTTCCGTCAGAAGTCGTTCCATTCAGAGCGGAACGTCCGATGGGACTACAGGCGGGAGTGCTGGCGATGCTGGCTCTGATCGTCTGGCTGGTGCCGACTCTTGATCCGCTGGGCAGGGTCGAAGCTGCCACCAGGGTGGACAAGCAGAAGAAGGAAGTCGAGTTGATCCGCAAGAGCATCAAAACGCGCGAAGAGAATCTCACGAAAGAAGTGAAAGTCGCGGAAGACCGGGAAGTGCAGCTTGCGGAACAGATGAAAGAGCTGATGGCCGCGCTGCGGCAGATGAAACCGATCGACAGAAAGCCGAATTCGAAAGTGCTGCATGAGCAGCGACAGGGGCTGAACGAACAGTGGAAGAATCTGTCGACCGACGAACTGAGGGAGATGCTCAGTCAGTCGATTTCCGATCAGCAGTTCGGCGGTTCACGTTCACAAAAGATGAACGAATGGCTGAAGCAGCTGCAGGAAGGCAAAACAGACGGTCTGCAGCAACAGCTTGAACAGGCGCAGCAGACGATGGAAGCGATGCTGGAAGCGAAGACGCCCGAAGAACGGCAGAAGCTGGCGTCGCAGCTGCGGAAGGAAATTCAGGATCTGAAGAAATTTGCGTCCGAGAAAGCCGGCTCGCCTGAACTGGAGAACGCACTCAATAGTGCTCTCAAATCTCTGGAGGCACTCGCCGCAAAGAAGCCGGGTGACGGCGAGAATGCCGGCGAACAGGAGATGTCGGCGGAGGCAGCAGAGGCTCTGCGTGAATCACTGCAGCTGTCAAAATCGGAACTGCAGGAACTGGCCCGTTCAGCCAAAGATATGAAGCAGCTGGAGGAGGCGCTCAAGACGCTGCAACAGGCCGAGAAACTGAATCAGACAGGTCAGCTGGACGGCGAACAGTGCGAAGGCTGTAAGTCGCTGTCTGAGTACGCTGAGAAGTACAAGAAGATGATGGCCGGGATGGGTCAGGACGGCGAAGCGGAACGCGATACTCCCGGAGCCATGCAGACAGAAGATGACAGCGATCCGGAAGGTTACAAGGACGAGAAAACAAAGACTCAGATTCAGGCCGGCAAAGTGCTGCTGTCGATCAAGACGCGCGAAGCCGCCACGGAGAAGGATTTCGATCCGGAAGAGCTGAAGAAGTACGAAAGCACGGTCACTGAGATCAAAGCAGGCGTTCAGGCGGCGATTGAAAACGAACAGATTCCTCCTGGCTATGTGGACGGTATCAAGAGCTATTTTGACAACCTCGAATCCGGCAAGCCTGCTCCCGCGGCGCCTGCAGCTGAGCCAGCCGCGGAAAACTGATGCACTCCTTCCGTAGGACGGGCTTCCCAGCCCGTCCCGAACGCTGCTGAATAAGGACGGGCTGAGAAGCCCGTCCTGCGATTAAACGAACGCTGGCTGGCAAGCTGCACCTGGTTGTGAGGTTGCAGAGGAATACCGCATTACAATGGACTGGAACTTGGTATCGCCTGCGGAATGGATCAGTACGTACACGACAGCGGAGGACGTCAGAAGTCTGACCGGGTTTCTCCGGAGCCGCGGAACGTTTGAGTTTCCGACACTGCCCAACGGGCTGTTCTCAGCCGCTGCGGGAGAAGGCGGGGATTATGAACTGACGGGATACCGCAATGTCTGGGTGCGGGACAACATTCAGATCGCCTGGGCTCATCTGATCGTACAGGATGATGCCGCCATTCCGCTGAAGTGCGTAGAGTCACTGACGGCGTTCTTTGCAAAGCATCGGCATCGGTTCATCGACATCATCGAAATGAAGTCGGACCCTTCGGAACCGATGAACCGGCCTCACATCCGCTTCAACGGTGCTGATCTCACAGAGCTTCCTGAAAAGTGGTCGCACGCACAGAACGACGCGCTGGGTTATTTCCTGTGGCTGAGCTGTGAACTGATCCGCCGCGGTGCCATGTCGGCAGACCTAGCGGACTGGACGCTGATGGCACAACTGGTGCGATTCTGGCAGGTGGTGGAAGTCTGGCGTGATGAAGACAGCGGGCATTGGGAAGAAATCCGTAAACTCTCTGCCTCCAGCGTCGGCTGTGCGATGGCGGGGCTGACGGCGCTGCGGGAACTGATGAATCAGGCGGAGATCTCCTCCCGACTGGCGGCCACCATGCATCCCATATCGAAACACGATGTCGACAGTCTGCTCGATCTCTGCCGTGAATCGCTCCGGAGTATCCTGCCGGCGGAGTGCCTTCAGTCTGATCCGGCGCGGTATCGTCGTTTTGATTCCGCATTGCTGTTTTTGATATATCCGCTGAACGTCATAGGTGACCGGGCGGTGGAAGATCAAATCCTGACGGACGTGAAGACTCAGCTTCAGGGGGCGCACGGCATCCGCAGATACCTCGGCGATTCCTACTGGTGCGCGGACTACAGAGATTTGCTTTCAGCAGACCAGCGGACAGCGGATTTCAGTGACAATCTTGAAGCTCGCGACAGCATGTTGACGCCGGGGATGGAAGCACAATGGTGCATTTTCGATCCGATCATCGCCTGCATTCATGGTCGGCGTCACCAGTCCGATGGCGATCCTCATTCGCTGAGCCTGCAGATGGCATCCACTCGCCGGTCGCTGTCACAACTGACTCCGGCAGGTGGTCGTTTTCTGCAATATCGCTGTCCCGAATCGTATTTCTGCGAACACGGTGCCTGGGTCCCCAACGACATCACGCCGCTGTTCTGGACTCAGGCCAATCTCTGGCAGGCACTGGCGATGCTGGAACGAAGTCTGGAGGGAAAGCAGGCTGACGAATAACAATTCACACCGCCACTCGCTGGCGTGATTCAATAGAACTCCGCCCGAAGCTTTCTGCCGTTGCGGCGTGAAGTCACGCTGCAGGGCGGCGAGGCACATTTGCAGCGAGTGCTACGTCGTCAGCATGTTCTCCATGATCTGAATCGCAGCCGGACCGACGAGTATCACGAAGATGCCGGGAAAGATGAACAGCACCAGCGGGAAGATCATCTTTACCGCAGTCTTGGCAGCCTTTTCTTCCGCCAGCTGACGGCGCTTGACTCGCATGCTGTCCGACTGGACTCGCAGGGCCTGAGCAATTGACGAACCGAATTTGTCGGCCTGAATCAGGATGGCCGCAAGCGCCCTTACATCATCGACGCCCGTTCGGACTCCCAGATCAAACAACACCTCGCGGCGCGGTTTGCCGACTTGCAGCTGCATGTTGGCGATCGACATTTCGGAACATACCTCCGGGGCGCCGGTCACAAGTTCTTCTGAGACCCGGCGCAGTGCAGCATCCAGACCGAGTCCCGCTTCGACACAGACGACGAGCAGGTCGAGAGCATCCGGGAGCTGCAGGAAGATCTTTCCCTGCCGCGACCACTTCATGAACGTCAGCACCAGCTCCGGCAGATAGAATCCGAGTCCTCCGCCGATGACGAGAGCCATCAATGAACCCCGCG
The DNA here is from genome assembly GCA_031403975.1 of Planctomycetota bacterium. Lineage (GTDB taxonomy): Bacteria > Planctomycetota > Planctomycetia > Planctomycetales > Planctomycetaceae > SXXK01. The sequence goes on along the minus strand of JANNGQ010000781.1, from coordinate 5,813 downwards.
CCAGGCCGGAACTGATCAGACCATATCCCCCGCCGAAGAACAGGCCCGCAAAAAGAGACATCAGCTTAATCGCCAGAAAGTTGCGGGATGCATTCGGTTTTGTGAAGCCCGAGTTCGCCAGCCGGACCTTCAGCTTGCTGTTCTGCAGCTCATCCTTGGACTCGAGGGCCTTCGACATCACCGGTGCGGCTTTTTCAAACATCGAGCCGACGGAATTCGGCCCTTGTCCGTTTTCACGTTTCTGCCGTGCAAACGGATCGCGCCATTCTTCCAGGCGCTCCGACGCGCGGGAGACCTTTTTCGAAAACAGACTGACGACGGCCCACAACCCTGCCGCGATGGCGACGAAGGCAACAACTGGAAGCAGCGTTTGAATGTCCATGAGATGTCTCGATCAGGAAGCAGATACACCCGCACTCAGTGTCAGTCAGTGCAAAGACTGCCGAAGGCCGTTTCGTCAGGCACTCACACTTTAATATCCACAATCTTCTTGATCACCACGGCACCCAAAATCTGCAGGATGATCGCGACAGTGATCATTTTTCGTCCGATATCACGGTTGAACAGCAGCATGACGTAGTCCGGGTTCAGGTAATACACCGCGAAAAACAGCGCGACGGGCAGTGCCATCAGCACCACACCGCTGATGCGGCCTTCTCCGGTGAGGGCTTTCACCTGACCCAGAATCTTGAAGCGTTCGCGGACCAGGTAGCTGATCTTGTTCAGGATTTCCGCGAGGTCTCCACCTGCCTGCCGCTGAATCACGACCGCCGTCACAAAGAACTGCAGGTCCATGTTCGGGACGCGGGTCAGCAGATTGCGGAGCGCCTGATCAAGGGGAATCCCGAGATTCTGCTCTTCGTACACTGTGCGGAATTCCGTGGAGATCGGAGCCGGCATTTCACTGGCGACGACATTCAGACCGGACGCAAGGCTGTGTCCGGACTTCAGAGCCCGCGCCATCAGTTCCAATGCGTCCGACAGCTGCTTCTCGAACTTAGACAGCCTCGCCTTACGGCGCCACCAGAGCCAGATCCACGGCAGGCCGAAGCCGATCGTTCCGCCGACAGGAATCAGGGGCGTCGGAGCATGTGCAACAGTTGTCGCCACAGCGCCCAAAGCTCCAATCCCTGCACAGAGAGCCAGGAAATGGTCGAACTTCAGCGGCGCGTCGGCCTGACGGAGAAACATCGGCAGTTTTCCAAACCGCCTGATGAATCCTCCCAGCAGACCGCCGGCGGTTGTCAGTCCGTCGCGCACCAATCCTTCGGTGACATCCTTTTTTGCCGACGATGATCCCGTGAACGCGGCAAGCCGCGTTTCCAGATTCGTGTCGGGCTTGCCTCTGATGAGAAATCCAACTCCGAACACCAGCGACAGAACGCCGATAAACGCAGAGATCATGATGATGAGAGTGGGGTCCATGTGGGCCTCTGACAGAGGACAAGGATTCTGGATTGAGCAGGAAAGTTAAAGTTGCGGGGCAGGAGAGTTTTCTTTGGTCTGTAAACGACAACTCGATCTTCACTCCTGCTACGGTGACCGCATGACACGCTGGGCGAACAGGCCCGTCGGCAGGCGGACACCACCCGCTTCGAGGTGTTCAATGCACTTAGGCCGGACGCCGGTTGATTCAAAATGTCCGAAGGCTTTGCCATTTTCTCCGATACCCTGCTGCACGAATCTGAAAATGTCCTGCATTACGATGGTCTCGCCTTCCATGCCAACGATCTCGGTGATGTAGGTCACTTTTCGCGGACCGCCCTGAAGTCGGTTGGCCTGAATGATCAGGTGAATGGCCGAAGCAATCTGCTTGCGGATGGCCGACATCGGCAGCTCGCAGCCGCTCATGTTGACCAGCGTTTCGATACGGGAAATCGCATCGCGGGGGTTATTCGAGTGGACCGTTGTCAGCGAACCATCGTGGCCGGTGTTCATGGCCTGCAGCATGTCCAATGCTTCACCACCGCGACATTCGCCGATGATGATCCGGTCCGGTCGCATACGCAGGGCATTTTTTACGAGGTCGGTCGCAGTGACTTTGCCTTTGCCTTCAATGTTCGCTGGACGGGTTTCCAGCCTCAGAACGTGTTCCTGCTGAAGCTGCAGCTCGGCTGCGTCTTCGATCGTGATGATGCGATTTTTCGTTCGAGATGAAGCTCGACAGAGTGTTCAGCAGTGTCGTCTTGCCGGAACCCGTACCTCCGCTGATCACGATGTTCAGTCGAGCCTTCATGGCTCCTTCCAGAAACATCACCATTTCCGGGGTAAACGCTCCAAATTTCAGCAGGTCTTCCAGAGTCAGGGGATTCGAACCGAACCGGCGAATCGTGAGCGACGGGCCGTCCAGAGCCAACGGCGGAATAATGGCGTTCAGTCGAGAACCATCCGGTAATCGGGCGTCGACCATCGGCGAAGTTTCGTCAACTCGGCGACCCACGCGGGAAACGATACGGTCCAGAATCTGTAACAGGTGATCGTTATCCCGAAACGTCACATCCGACTTGATGATACGACCGTTCTTTTCGAGGAATACGTTCTTGGGCCCGTTGATCATGATGTCCGCGACGCCCTCTTCCTTGAGCAGCAGTTCGAGCGGGCCGAATCCAAACGCTTCGTCGAGTACTTCCTCAACTAATCGCTCCCGTTCAGAACGGTTCAGCAGCGGGTTCTCGGTGTCGCACAGGTGCTCTACCACAACACGGATTTCGCGTCGCAGGGAATCGCCTTCCAACTCTGACACGCGAGTCAGGTCCAGCTTCTCAACGAGCTTTCCGTGAATATGGGACTTGAGCGACTCAAAGTCGTTCGAGGATTGTCGCGACGATTTCAGAGGGGCAATCATGTGCATTAACTCCGGGGATTCGCGTCTTCCGCGTTTCAAACGATCGGGCAAGGGAACCCAATGTCCGAGGATGGTCCTTCCTGGAAAATAGGTCACCGTTGGCGACCATGCGGGATGGATCGTTCAGGAATGTTGCGGGAAATCTACAGTTGCATCCGCAAGGCTGCATGGGGTCGCGGGGGTTGCAGCGATTGGCCTGAATCACCCGACGGCACATCAACGATCATTCCGACAGAATCCGCAGCAGCCCGCTCTTTGTCCTCATCGCTACCACCCTCAGGATTCCTTCCCGTGATCAGCATCGAGCGGGCAGCCGCAGAATCATTGCGCCGCCGCTCAGGATCAGACATGCGCCAAGGAAGTACGGCAGGGACGCGGAAACTCCAAGCAGCTGAATGCCTATGTACGGACCCAGAATCCGGGCCAGCGAGGAAAGGCTCTGGCCGGTTCCCAGTACGGAACCCTGTTCGTCTCTGGATGCCGCCTGGGACAGCAGCGAATTCAGCGATGGTGTGACGCAGGAAAAACCAACGACAACGATCGGCAGGATGTACCACAGCGACTGCGAAGGCAGGAGCTTCGTTCCCGTCAATCCGATCAGCACGAAACCGATCGTCATCAGCGTGACACCGATGAGCGCCATGCGCCGTTCACCAATCCGCGGCAGCAAACGACGCACCAGCAATCCCTGACCGATCGTCAGTACCAGACCGACATAAGCATACAGCAGGAAATTCCAGCGGCTGCTGTACCCGAACTCTCGAGTCAGCAGCGACAGAGTGCTCTCAAACTGCGCGAAGCCGAATGTCGTGATGAAGCTCGCAAACAGGATGATCGACAGTGCGGGTGTTTTCAGATGTCGCAGGACTTCGCCCGGCCTGAACCAGCGGTGAGTGGTGTGCAGACTCTGTGTCGACGGCCTGCGCGATTCCTGCAGTTTCAGTGCCGCCAGCAGCAGAGCCAACGCAGAAAGACCGCATCCAATGTACCCCGGCAGTCCCGATGGAGGTTCAAGGAGACGCTGCTTCAGCTCCGCCCGGGGCAGCGGTGTCGACAGCAGCATCCCGATCGCCTCGATATCCGCAGAATCGAATGAGCCTGCTGTTTTCAACTCTGCCTGAAATTGCTGAGACGTGACCGTTGCTGCATCATCGCTCCAGCCGTTAACGACGGCAAACTGCCGGTCGTTCAGTGCAACTGCGGCCCCGTCGGACACAGACGCGACTCCGATCAGCGGGCCGAAAGTGAAACCGATCCCGAATGCTGCTCCGATCAAAGCCATTCCCTTGCCACGATTCTCCGCGCCCGTGCAGTCGGCAATGACAGCCTGAGCGGTTGAGATTGTCGCTCCGGCAATACCGGCACCGATCCGGGAGATGAAGAGCCAGGCCAGGCTGCTGAGTCCCAGCAGGGCAGTGTCGCGACCGTGCGAGGAAACGAAGCCGAACAGTCCGTAAGAAACGGCAGAACCACACAACCCCAGCATCAGAATGGGACGTCGTCCGATCCGGTCCGACAATGCTCCCCATAGCGGTGCGAACAAGAACTGCATCGCCGAAAACGACGCCATCAGCAGTCCCAGCTGCATTTTGCTGGCATTGAACCACGCCGCATAACGAGGCAGCAGCGGCAAAACGATTCCGAATCCAAGCAGGTCGATGAAGACCGTGAGGAACACAATCAGCAGCGTGGCTTTGTTGACGGAGGAGACCGTTGATTCCGCCGCGGTTGAATTCGTCGCCGGGCCTCGGAATGCATCGGACCGTACTTCCGGGGCCGCGAACGGATTGTTGGCGGAAGGATCATCTGTCACGAAGAAAGGGCTTTCTGATCACGGACATTGTGCGGTGGTGCATCTTATGAAATGTACGCCGGACATTCTTGTCCGACGGCGAATCCAGGCGCAAGAATGCCCATCCTGCACAAAACTCCAGCGCCGACGTCTCTTCAGGCTCGCATGATCCAGACACAGAACCATGCCATGAGGGGAAACAGGAGGAAGATCAGCAGGAAGGTTACGAGTGTCGATCGCGAATTGTCGGGCCAGCGTCCCATGTGGTTGAGTTTTACTGTTGGCCAGCCGCTCCGTCGGCTGGGATTCCACGAAGGTGCCCTGCTTCTCCAAGCACAGCTGTTGCACGAAAACTCCCGCCGGCGGAGCGGCGGGGCAACAGTACGCGGCCACGAAACTATGCTCACGTCAGAACCTGCTCGTCGGTTTCCGGGACGGCGTCGCTGTCCGGAAGGAACCATTCGTCTTTGAACACGATGCGTTTCTTATGCTTCATGGCGAGATTTGCGGTGAGCGCCATGATGGCGTCGGCCATTGCGACTCGGCCGTTGCAGCGAAGATTGTCTGAGCCAAGCTTGTTGCTGACGCAGTAGCAGAAATGTTCCATCTCTTCGCGGTAGCCGCGGCTGACGGCATCACCCATACCAGCTTTGGCCATCGCCCCCGCGGCTGACGGAGCCGCAGTGTTGTAGCTGTCGAGAGCCGGGCCGCCGGCCTTGGCATTGTCGATCACCCACAGTCGCTGTTCGACGCCGCCGCCGCTGCCTGCACTCTGTTCCTTGTAAAGCAGGGCTTCCTTTTCCTCTTTCATGATCAGCGTGCCGCGACTGCCGAAAACCGTCTCACCATAGAATTCCAGTCGATTCGTGTTGATCGACGAATAGGTGACGATGGCGATATCGTTTTTGTCCTCATCATAATGCCGGCCGGGGAATTCCAGAGTCACATAGATCTGGTCATCGATGTCGCGGTCGTCGTTCCAATTTGCTTCCGGTCCGACGCCTTTGACTCCGTAGAAGTTCTTTCCGCCATAGCCCTGCACGGCCAGCGGATGTTTCTTGCCCAGGAAGATACTGGAGGCATCCATCTGATGGCTGCCAAGCTCGGCCATAAGACCGCCGCCAGTCGCATTGTACAGTCGCCAGTCAATCAGCTGCTTTGCACTGTCATAGCCAA
>JANNGQ010000780.1:0-5778 GCA_031403975.1 Planctomycetota bacterium | reverse complement strand
GCTGCTCGTGGTCGGGACGTGTGTGAACGATCAGGATCTCGTCTTCGAAGTGCGGTCGCCTTCGGACCGCTGGCCCCAGATTCTCCGCAAGGTCAGCGAATTCCTGGACCGTTTGTGTCTTTCCCGTGGCGAGTACGAAATCATCGGGCTCAGAATGCTGCAGCATCATCCACATACCGGCTACATAGTCTTTGGCATAGCCCCAGTCACGTTGCGCTGCCATGTTCCCCAGATACAGCTTTTCCTGAAGGCCCAGCTTAATGCGAGTCGCCGCTCGAGTGATCTTGCGAGTGACAAACGTTTCGCCTCGCCGCGGGCTTTCATGGTTGAACAGAATTCCATTGACCGCAAACATGTCATAGGACTTGCGGTAGTTCACGGTCTGATGAAAGGCAAATACTTTGGCACAGCCGTAAGGACTCTGCGGCTGAAACGGCGTTCTCTCCGACTGCGGCGTTTCCAGAACCTCGCCGAACATTTCGCTCGAAGAGGCCTGATAGACTCTGACCGTTTTCTTCTTGTTCAATTGCCTCGCAGCTTCCAGCACGTTAAACGAGCCGCCGCCAGTGGACTGAAACGTGTAGACCGGCTGATCGAAGGAGACTCGGACATGACTCTGTGCGCCGAGGTTATAGATCTCGTCCGGTTCTGTATCGAGAATCAGATTCGTGAGGCTCTGCCCGTCGGTCAGGTCGCCATAATGCAGAAAAAGGCGAGTGCCGCTTTGATGCGGATCTTTGTAGAGGTGATTGATGCGGCCTGTCGTGAACGTACTTGCACGCCGCACCAATCCGTGAACATGGTAGCCTTTTTCAAGAAGCAACTCGGCCAGGTAAGAACCGTCCTGGCCAGTGATTCCTGTGATGAATGCTGTTTTTGACATAGCGTGCAAAAATTGGATAAAGGGGATTAGTCGACAGTCAGACGGGAAGATCCGGATTGACCAGACAGTTCACTCAATAATCTGCGAGGAAACCAGCTGTACTGAACATCCGCGGCAACCTCTGCCACCAGTTTCAGACCGCGCGAAGTTGATCAGCGGCAAGTTCCTGCAGGAAATCCTGGTAGGCCGATGCCAGACCGTTTTGCAATGAAATCTTCGGCGACCAGCCTGTAGAGCGGATGAGGCTGATGTCACTCAGCTTTCGTGGAGTCCCGTCCGGCCTGGAAGGATCGTTGAGAATCATCCCATGGAAGCCGACCGTTTCGGCCACAAGTTCGGCAACTCCGCGGATGCTGATTTCTTCGCCACTGCCGATATTCACAAGGTCTGGAGGATTGGCGAGTTGCAGGAGATGCAGGATGCCGTCGGCCAGATCGTCGACATGCAGAAACTCTCGCAGCGGTGTGCCGGATCCCCAGATCGTTACAGATTCAGCGTCGGCGGATTTGGCTTCATGAAATCGTCGGATCAATGCCGGAAGCACATGACTGTTGTGTGGGTGATAGTTGTCGCCGGGGCCGTACAGGTTAGTCGGCATCGCAGAGTGAAACACAGCTCCATATTGCTGCCGGTAGAACTGGCACAGCTTCACGCCTGCAATCTTGGCGATCGCGTACGCTTCGTTCGTCGGTTCCAGAGATGATGTCAGAAGGCTGTTTTCGGCAATCGGCTGTGGTGCCATCCGGGGATAAATACAGGTGCTGCCAAGAAACAGGAATCGCTTTGTTCCGGACTGCCAGGCAGCATGGATGGCGTTCGAAGTCATCGCAAGATTCTCATAAAGGAACTCCGCCGGATATGTGCAGTTTGCATGGATTCCGCCAACTTTCGCAGCAGCGAAGATGACGACGTCAGGACGATGAGTACCGAAGAACTGCCGAACATCTGACTGATTCGTGAGATCTAATTCCGATTTAGGCGGCAGTAACATGCGGATTGTGCCGGCAGCGTTCAACCTCCGAACGACGGCGGAACCGACCATTCCGCGATGGCCGGCCACGTAAATGAGAGACGAAGGGGTCACAGACGAAAACTACTGAGATGGGATGAAAGAAAGTCGAGGACTTGTCGTCGGATTACGGCTTGCCGCCGACGGCTCTTTCCAGAACCGTTTCAAACTTCTGGACCGAATGCTTCAGCGTGTATTGCGACTCAGCAAGGCGTCGGGCATTCACCCTCATCCGACACATTGTGTCAGGTTCGGCCTTCATTCTGCGTATTGCGTCAGCGATCGCGTTCGGAGAATCGGGCGATACGACGGAACCGACGTCGTGCAGGACGGTGAGTCGATGAAGTTCACTTTCAGGGACGGCATTGGTCAGGAATGGACGACCGGCAGCCAGGATTCCGTACAGCTTACTTGGCATCAGACAGCGACTGAGTTCGCGCGTCAGTGGCACCAGATGCAGGTCCGCAGCGCCCAGGCTGTCGGCAAGTTCTTCTTGCGGCTGGTAGTCGAAAAACCGTACGTTTCTTAAACCGGACCGCATCACCTGGTTTTCCAGCGCCGTTCGCAGAGAACCCCGGCCGACAAACGCGAAAACTATCTGAGTGTCATCCGCTAAAAGTCCGGCCGCCTCTACAAATTGATCAAGTCGTTGAGTCAATCCGAGATTGCCCGAGTACATCACCAGAAATCGGTTTTCCAGTCCATTACGACTGCGAAACTGGTTCACTCCGTCGATCGGTGTGATGCTCCGCGTATCGGCCCAATTCGGCACAACATCGATTTTCTCCTGATGGACGCCGCCGTCCACCAGAAGCTGTCTCATGTCATCACTCAGCACGACCATCCGGTCGCATTGTTTGTAAACGGAAAACAATGCTCGTCTCAGTCGCTTCACAACCCAATTGTTCGGAATCTTCTTCAGTGCGACGGCGACATCTGGATAGATATCCTGCAGGTAGCCAATCATCCGGCAGCCGGTCCTTTGCTGAAGACGGCGGGCTTCGAATGGCAGCAGGAAGGGATCCGTTTCAAAGACGACAACGTCTGGCGCCTCTGCGGTCCTCAAGACAAGGCGCGAAGCCCTGAGGAACGACGAGTAATTCAGTGCTTTAAGAATCATTCTCTGCTTCGGGAGTGCAAGATGCCGTACCCGATGAATCTGTACTCCGTTCCGAACGGACAAGGATCTCCAGTCCTCGATCCGTTCGTTCGAACTGGCACTGACGGCATTCGGCTGTCCGGCCAGCACTCGAACGTCCCACGAATCTGCGAGGTTTTCACATAATGCCGTCAAGAGTTGTCCGGTCGCCTCGACATCGGGCCAGTACGAACGATTGAGAAACAAGACCCGGCGGCGATTTGGCTCCATAATCGATCTGACTCAATCGTCTCTGGAATTCATGACTCTTCCGAACACTGAGCCGCACACCCATACTCTGCGCGGACTTCGTCCCTCTGGGTGACAGTGGCTATCTCTGTCGACCCGGCAAACCGCTGATTTGTGACCGTTTCCGGCGACCGTGAACAGCTTGAGCGTTTGATGTCTCACCCTATCTCATGAAGGATTCTGAGGCATCAGATGAATCACGGAGTAAACAGGTTCCAATCGGATTTGCATCGAACTGTCGACGCCTGAATCCGGACAGTCGTTGCAGATCCCAGCGTGTGTTTGTCCCGCAGTGCCGATCCCTCGATCCGGTCAGCACTTAGCAAGACGGCCGTGCCGTTGCGGACGCATCCGGGCCGGTCGCTTCTGTATGTTCAGCGTACCAGCGAATCACGACAATCGCATTCGGCAACAGGAATCCACGCTGCACAGAAGTCACGCTCCGTTCTACATTACTCCGTGTACAGCAGCGAGCGTCGGCAGTTGAAACGAGAGCTCAGGCGCTTACGTCGACTTTGGAATCCGACGCGAAGAAGGTTCCTTCTCCCGGCGTGTCGTCCACATAGTACTCCCGGGCATCATTGTTGCCGTAAGCTCCGTTGTTGTAGTTCTTGTAGTAGTAGCGATAATCGGCATAGCGATAATTGCCGTAACCATAGGCGTCGCGTTCCTCAACGCCATTCACAACAATTCCGGCAATGGTCGCCCCGACATCACGCAGCTGATCGATTGTTCGTCGGCCAAGTTCCCGTGTGTGGCGGCTCAGTCGCATGCAGATCAGCACCCCGTCAACGCGTGCAGCGACACTGCAAGGGTCGGTGACCGCCAGCACTGGTGGAGAGTCAATGATCACATAGTCAAAACGTTCACGCAGAGCCTGGAGCATTTGCTCGTAAGTTGGCTTGCTCAGCAACTCTGCCGGATCCTTCGGACGACTGCCGCATGGCAATACAAAGAACTCGGGCACTGCTGTTACCTTAATCGCATCGGGAAGTTCCGCATTGCCGCGAAGGACGTCGACAAATCCGACCTTATTGTCCACGCCGGTCAGTTTGTGCACTTTGGGACGCCGAAAATCACTTTCGACAAGAATCGTCTTCTTGCCCGACTGCGCCATCGACAACGCAAGATTCAAGGCGAGCGTGGATTTTCCGTCGCCGGCTGCCGGGCTGGTCACCTGCAGAACGCGGTGAGCACCACCAAAGGAACTGAAACACACGGCTGTGCGGACTGCCCTGTATGCCTCTGCGGTGCGGGACCGCGGCAAATGCACGGATACGGCCGTGCGATCCATAATGGATCCTTCCGGAATCGTCTTCATCCGGGCGTCCGTAATGAACGGAACATGGCCCATGATGGCAACTCCGAACTCCCTGATCAGCTCTTCAGGTTTCCGGAAGCTGCGGTCGGCAATCTCCACGAGATAGCCCAGCAAAAGTCCGGCAAATGCACCGAGGAACCCGGCTATTCCAAGGAACTGCGAAAGAACGGGGAATACGAGCACTCCGTGCTTGGCGGGGGCAAGCACGAGCGCCGTGACACCGCCCATTCCGGCACTGACCTCAATCTCACTGATATGCAGAGTTGTTTCGTTGAACAACTTGGACAAACGCTCCATTTCGTGCTTCTTGTTACTGTCTTCAATCTCCTCCTGCATCAAACTCCGGGCGTCTTTCTCTTCTGCCTTGGCCAACGTCAGAAGATCTTCCTGCTTCCGTTCCAGAATCTTCAACTGTTCATCGAGAGACTGCAAATAGATGGCCAGAAAATCACTCTTCGGCTCCTGCAGTTCCGCGCCAGCCTGATTTGACTGTCGTTCCGATTCCGAAATACCGTCAAGTTCCTTGAAATGATTGCGCGTCAATTCAATCTGCATTCGCAGATTCTTCAGCCGGGGATGATCATCCCCCAATTCAACGCTCAATACGGCTTCCTCACGCAGCAGCGGAAACAATGCCTCGGAAACACTCCTTGCAGATGTCACCGAGTCACTGATCGCCTGAACCGACGAAGGAGCCACTGCAGTGCCCGTTGTCGCTTTTCCGACAATGAGCAGCACCGCGTCCCGCGCCCCTCCTCTACTAATCGCCTTTTCGAGCTGATCCCGCTCAGCCTTCGATTCAGTCTTCAGCAGTTCGATTTCGGACACCTTCTGATATGCGTCATCCGCCCTTTGGGCATACATGTTCTTGCCGTCCGAAGTCAGCCGGGATGTCTTTCGAAATTCGCTGTACGCCTCTTCGGCCTTGCTCAACTTGTCGTGGAATTCGTCGCGGGCCTTCACCAGCAACGCCTGAAGATCAGATGATGCGACTGCATAGTTGTCCTTTTGCTGTGCGACGTATTCCGTCGAAACTGCGTCGGCAATTTCCCGGTGAACTTCGACAGGTTGTAGAAGGACTGCCCGGCGGCCTGGCAGAGCATCACGTCCTTGATCTTCTCGTCCGCCTTCGGCGGCAGCGCTGCGGCCTTGGCGAGAACCTTCGCCTTCGACTTCTC
>JANNGQ010000779.1:0-4119 GCA_031403975.1 Planctomycetota bacterium | reverse complement strand
GCCAGGCTACGACCCTGTGGAACTGGTGGTCGACCCAAGGATCAGATTTCCGAAGCTTCGTGTCGCCCGGCGGCTGGCTCAGAAGATGCTGGGTTTTCGGTACATGATGGATGTTATCGGGCTGGATGCGGGCATTATCCGGGGCAGCCACGGTCGGCTACCGTCACCGAATCGGCAGAACCAGGACGGACCCGTGTTTGTCTGTTCGTCGACGCAGATCGAACGTGACGAACTTCACGCAGCAGATGTCCGAAATCTGATGCTGAGCCTGCAATTTGGTGGTTGACGCTGGAGGCCGAGGCCCCTTCCGGCAAGAATCAGGATGTGCAGGTATCGTCCGTGCCGCGTGGTAATCTTTGCGCAGCTTCGGCGGAGTTGTTTTTCGTAGAATCATTTGACCAAGGACTATGCACGATGGCTGACCCGCCGAAACCGGATCCGAAGAAAGCCAACACGGGTAAGAAAAAGACGGAGTCTTCTGAAGAAGAACCTGATGTCGAGCAGGTGATGTTTCAGGGACCACTCTTCGGACGAGAGGCCAATCTGAAAGCCAATGCAAAACTGGTTCAGGCAGCGTTGGTTCCCGTCAAACAAATGGTGTCCGATGCATTGTCACGCCGGGCGCACACGATTCTGCTGGAACCTCGGGAAGGGCGGGTTTCGATTCGCTTTGTGATTGACGGAGTCCCCTATCCGGCCGCGGCCGTGCCAGGCCAGAAGGGGCTCGCCATGGTCCAGATGACAAAGCTGCTGGCTGGACTGGATGTCTCCGACCGCAGGAATCCGCAGTCCGGCGGCATCAAAGCGGAATACGACAAACTGCCGTTTCACCTCATGGTGGAATCAGTACCTGCGGCAGCCGGAACCGAACGGCTGCGCATCAAAGTCGACAACCGCAAAGTCTTGCGGCAGAAGCCGGCTCAGGTCGGATTCCCGGAACATCTGAAAGTCAAACTCCGCGAGTTTACGGCCAGCCGCAGCGGCGTCGTTCTGATCTGCGGTCCCCCGGATACTGGTGTCACGACGCTGTCGATCGTCGCACTGCATTGTGTCGATCCGTACTTGTATTCCGTGTACAACATGGCCGATCTGAAGGGACGGGATCTGATCAATGTCACGGAATTCAAACCTGAGCCGGGGCATGATCTGGAAATCAGCTTCGACCGCGTGATCCGACGCGAATGCGACGTGATGTTCATGAACCCCTTCACATCACCGCGCGACACCCAGACTGTCTTTCAGTACGCGGACCGGATGTCGTTTGTCGCGGAGATTTCTGCGAACACCCCCATCGAGGCGCTCAAGAAACTGATTGAGTGGGTCGGCGTCGACGACGTAATCAAAGGACTGCGGTGCATCCTGACGCAGAAGCTGATTCGCAAGCTTTGTGATGACTGCAAACAGGCATTCCGACCGGCACCGATGCTGTTGAAGAAGCTGGGCCTGCCGCCGGAGACCAGCGTACTGTATCGAGCCCCGCTGCCGCCGCCGCCGGATGACCCAAAGGCGCAGACCGTCGAAGAACTCTGCGCGCCCTGCAACGGATCTCCGTATCACGGTCGGGTGCCCGCGTTCGAAATGCTGGAGATCACCGATACGATGAAGGAAGTCATTGCCGCAGGGGCAAATCCGGACGCCATTCGTAAACAGATGATCGCGGACGGTCAGACCACTCTGCAGAAAGATGCGATCCGCCTCGTGGCGCTCGGGCAAACATCACTCGAAGAAGTCCAGCGAACGTTCAGCCCTGGCGGACAAAAAAAGAAACCAGTGCCCGCAAAGGGAAAACCCAGGCCGCCAGCGTGAACCAGGGAACCAGGAGTGTGAGTGAAACAGAGCGGTTCCAGAATCCATGTAGCGGAACTCGTGAGAATTCTGACCTGAAGTCTCGCGACTTCAGCTGCACCGGCAGTCTGGCACACCTGTGGCAGAACAGAATCCCAGCCGACGGAGCGGCTGGACAACAGTAGAAGAACAGAATCCCGGCCGGCGGAGTCCCGGCGCGCCGGGAGACAACAGTCATTTGCCTGATTCTGAACATGAAAGCACTGAACTGATGCCGAGGTCTTTACTGTTGTTTCTGGCCCTGAGCCTGGTGTTTTCTGAAGACTTGCGCTCCGAAGAGACGCCAGGTCTTGTGCTGGTCAGACCGGCCGAAGGTGCTGCAATTCAGTGTGACGCCGGCTGGATGATTCCCTACGAATCGAAGATCCCCGGCACCGATGTCACATTCCGCATGGTGCCGATTCCTGGCGGTGAATTCCTGATGGGCAGCCCGGACGCCGAAACCGCACGCAAGGCAGACGAGGGGCCTCAGCGAAAAGTCGTCGCGGAGCCGTTCTGGATGGGTGAGTGTGAGGTGACCTGGGCGGAATACAAGCTGTTCATGCAGCTCTACCGTTCGCTGAAAGAATTTGAGTCCCGCCGAATCAGAACTCTGACCGACGCGAATCGAGTCGACGCGGTGACGGCTCCGACGCCGCTGTATGAACCGGATTTTACGTTCGAGTTTGGTGATGCCCCGACGCTGCCCGCCGTCTCGATGACTCAATATGCCGCGCGGCAATACACGAAATGGCTGACTCTCATTTCCGGACAGCAGTTCCGTCTGCCGACAGAAGCCGAATGGGAATATGCCTGCCGCGCGGGCAGTTCGACGTCGTTCTCCTTCGGTGATGACGCCTCATTGCTGACTGAGCACGGCTGGTTTGCTGATAACACCAATGCGGCAGGATCGAAACCTGTCCGCCAGAAGAAGCCGAATCCATTCGGTCTCTATGATATGCACGGAAACGTCGCGGAATGGGTCATCGACGGCCATGCACCTTACGCAGCCTCGGAGAATCCGTTGTCTGCGGCAATTGACTGGGTCCGGACGGACAAGCCCGATCCCCGAGTTGTTCGTGGCGGTTCATGGGAATTCGCGGCCGCAGAATGCCGGTCGGCGTCACGCCTGGGTTCGAACGATAAGGAGTGGAAGAATGACGATCCCAACCTGCCACGGAGTCCGTGGTGGTACACATCAGATCCAGCTCGCGGCGTCGGCTTCCGGCTCCTGCGACCACTGAAAACGATGACTCGCGACGAGATCGAAGTCTTCTGGAAGATCGACGCCGAAGATATCCAGTACGATGTTTCCGATCGGATCAACGAAGGCCGTGGAGTTCTCGGTGTTGTCGATAAGGATCTGCCACAGGCGATTCTGGATCTGCAGAAGTAGGATATCGCGATGTCATCCGGCCGTCGTCTGGATCTGGCCCTCGGTCAGATCCGTTTTGCCCGCGAATATACACTGAGTCTGATTGCCGATATCGATGCCGGCGACTGGTTCCGGCAGCCGGTCGGGGGCGTTTCACATGTCGCATGGCAGATCGGACACGTCGCCATGGCGCAGTATGGCCTGTGCCTGTTCCGGATGCGGGGCCGAGCTGCCATCGACAGCAATCTGATGTCTTCGACGTTCCGAAAGAAGTTCAGCAAGGGAACAACGCCGGACCCCGACCCGGGGGGAAATCCTCCGGTGGAGGAAATCCGCGGAGTCCTGGACCGCGTGTTTGAACAGACCCTGCTGGAACTGCCCGGCTTCAGCGAATCTCAACTGGATGAACCTGTCGACATGCCTTATACGGCTTTCGCCACAAAATACGGCGCGCTCCTGTTCTGTTCGCATCACGAGATGCTGCATGCCGGCCAGATCGGTCTGCTGCGCCGACAACTGGGGAAATCGCCCGTCCGGTAAGGGTCGTTCGAGAAACAAGTGGCGCACGCTAAGAACCCGTCCAGAAACTACTCCGTGTTTTTGGAGCTTGTTTTTTTGTTTCGGCCCAAAGGGCCAGCAGTTCAAATAGCCGGGGCCATCGGCCCTGGAAGCGAAAACAACCAGACGTTGAAGGCCCAACGGGCCGACAGTTCGATTCCGAATGATGGTCCTTGACGGCGAATGGTCGGCCCGTTGGGCCTTTGGAGATCATTAGCCCTGGTTTCCTGGCCCGATGGGCCAGGCTATCAGAACGAATGGCCCTTTGGGCCGGAACAAAAGGAAAAGCAGGCAACACCCCCACATCCCACGAAGTTGATTCTGGACGGGTTCTAAGCACCTCGCTGACGCTTCGCGTGACT
>JANNGQ010000778.1:0-6078 GCA_031403975.1 Planctomycetota bacterium | reverse complement strand
CAGCACTTGAGTCAACGGGGACACAGCACTTTGTTGACAAGTGCGTCGGGATTGCATACGTTCGGTGCCCGGTGATGCCGTCGAACTGAGGACTGTTGAGGTGAAGTGATGGCTCGGATTGCTCGTGTCGAGGTGTTTGCGGCGGATGAGGTTGCGATTGTGCATGTGATGAATCGCACGGTGCGGCGGTGTTTTCTGCTGGGTGATGATTGGTTCAGCGGGAAGAATTTTCAATTTTGATCATCGCAAGGTGTGGATCGATACGCAGCTGGTGCAGCAGGCTCGGTACTTTGGGATCGACTTGCTTTGTCAGGCGATCCTGTCGAACCACATTCACCTTGTTTTGAGGTCTCGTCCGGATGTGGTGGCCGAGTCGAAGCCGAGATCGACTTCCTCCAGCGGCTCCGCTGCCCGTCCGGGAGTCCCATTTAGTTCCAGCGGCAAGGCACGCTGCAGCGAACGCAGTGTGTAGGGTAAAACTAATTGTCGCCGAACCGGTGACGCCGCATTTGCATTTTACCCCGAAGGGGTTGCATGCCAAAGCCCAGGGTTCGCGGTGAAACCGCGTACCCTGGGTTTCGCGGATGCGTCGATCCGTACCCCAACGGGGTTCGCCGATTTCGTATGTGTTGTCAATACCCGTTGCGGTATTGGGCCAAGTGTGGCGGTTCCCAGGGTACGCCTTGAAACCATATTCCCTAGGTTTCGCGTTTGTGGCGATCCATACTCCAATCGGGTTCGACAATTGTGCGTGTTGTGAAACCCCGTTGGGGTATTGCGCGTGTTGGTGGCGGTTCCCAGGGTGCGCCGCGGGCCGGCGGACCCTGGGCTTTGGAATGCAACCGCGTTGCGGTAGATCGAAGAGCAAGTGACAGGAGACAGCGGCGCACAAGACCATGCCGACTGGTCAAAGATTTCGGCCGGCTGTTCAGCGTGGTCGCCGGGCAGCCGCAGCGGATTGACGAGCATCGTTCGAAGAAGAACTCCCGCCGATACCACGCTTGCCTGGAAACGCGGGACTTGCTGGCGAAAGCGTAGGGGCTCTGACAAATTCGGGAAAGGCCCCTTGCTGAACAGTGTTATGCTGAAGCATAACCTAACAGTGTTATGCTGAAGCATAACCTAACAGTGTTATGCTGAAGCATAACCTACTTATGGAGTAGCGTGAGCTTCATGCGCCTGCGGACCTGAATTCGATCCATGCGGCGATGGCGACCAGTCCGGCGACCGAAGTCGCATCGTTCTCGATGTTTTGCTCGACTGAATGTGAGAAACAATCAGCAGACACGCGGCGACTTCTTTCCGCAGGCCACCGTCTCCCATCTGTTCGCATTCATCGAGGAACCGATCCGTGTCGTTCAGTAAAAACGCCTCGCCAATCGCCGCCGGGTGAAAGTGTGCGGAATTTCCAAGTGCCGGATGTCGGCCTTTCTGGCGAAACAGATTGATGCATCGCCGGGCCTTCCAGGTTCAATCCCCGTCCGGCATTCACTTTCGATCTTTCCACAAGTGCCGCTGCAGTTTCGGAAACAGTTTCAGAGCGTTGTCCCGCATTACCTGGCCGCCGATGCGGATGGCATGCTCTTCACGCAGTTCGCCGCGGACGACCTTCTCGGCGAGCGCTTCGGAAAGGCACTGTCGAGTCCACACAGTGGCTGCGTAAATGCCCTCGGCGTTTGTCGTATCCGCGCCCCACATGATGCGGTCGGAAGGCATGATTTCCAGCCATTCCTGGTACGCTCGTTTAGCCATCGTGTAACTGAGCTGCGGCAGCCAGACAGAATCGACCCAGACGTTTTTGTGGCGCATTGCGATCACGCCGGTCTCACCAATCCACGGGAATCCACCGTGAAAAAGAATGAACTTTGTCCTGGGGTTCTCGGCGATCAGATCCACCAGCAGCATCGGATTGGATCCTTGAATCCGAGCCTGTCCGGTGTGGATCTGGAACGGCAGGTCATGCTTCGCACTCAGCTCGCACAACCGTCGGAAGATGAAGTCCTGAAAGTCTTTGATCTCGTCGGCGGACAGTTCTGCGGTCGGGCGCCCGAAGACTCGCTCTGCCTTTTCCTTCGGCACGTTCTGAAAATCCAGAGTCCGCTGATAGGCCAGCGTTGACTTCAGACACACAGCATCATGAGCCACCGCGTCCTCAAAGATCGTGTCCAGCGTCTTCAGATAGTCATCCAGTGACTTGACGGGCTGTCCGTGCTGCTCGGCATAGACGTATGGACTGTCGCTGGCAGCTTCGATCGCCGACGGATGGTAGCCATCCACCATCATCGTGACGTTCAGAATCGGCACCGCGAATTGGTAAGCCCGCTCAAACTTCAGGCGAGCCCAGTACGGATCAACCAGCATCAGTTCAATGTTCACCCGATTCGTGATCACATCATGCAACCAGCGATCGTCCTTGTAGTTGTCGAAGATCTGCTGATTCAGCGTTCGAGCCTGCTCATCCGTGATCGTCTCGAAATCAACTCCGTAGAGATCCTGAAACGCCGGCAGCACATACCGATAAAAACTCGTGGCCCGAGCATCCTGAAAGTCGCCTTTGGCCTTAGCCCACCACGCATCAAACGACCCGCCATCCTGCCATCCGGTCAATGGATTCGTCCATCCGTAGTAACTGCCCTGCCAGATGCTGTGCAGAGTCATCCCGCGACCGTTTTCTGTCAGATCGCGTTCCGCAATCTGTTCGAAAGGCCGCAGATGATCGTGTGTATCAATCGCCGGCACAGCATCCACGGCCGCACGGATGCGTTTGTAGGTTTCTGTCAGTTTGACGTCGTCCGAATGTACAGGGGAGACGCACAGAAAAATGCAGACAGTGATTCGCAAGAGCCTCATTGTGTCACTCTTTTCAAATTGGAGTATGGTTCAGCGGAAAGACCGAACAGATGTTTTCCGAGTGCAGAGCGAGCCGTTGACATGCCAGATTGCCGGTCGGTAGCATCCTTGTGGGCAACGCGGTGAAGGACTTGAGTTGCGGGATTCGCAGGAAACAGAATTGTCTGCCTGGCTCCTGGGTCTGTGTTCCTGCTACTCGTTGATCTGCAAAGGCCCAACGGGCCGACCATTCCCGGTCAGGGGCCGTCATTCGGATTCGAACTGTCGGCCCGTTGGGCCTTCAACGTCTGGTGGTTTTCGCTTCCAGGGCCGATGGCCCTGGCTATTTGAATTGCTGGCCCCGTGGGCCGAAACAAAAAACACGGCGTACTTTCTGGACATGTCCCAGGTGTGAGTAATCTCTTCTGCAGAATTCATGGCCGATTGAACGACGAAAATATGCGAACTCTTAAATGCGAGGTGCCGGATGATAAGCCAACACTCTGACTGTTTCCGGTCCGCAGTGCCATCCCGTTTGCCTGAGATCCGGACGACTGGATTTGATCGGACTGTCGCCGCTCTGACGACAGCCGCATCGGCCTCAATGCTGCTGCTGACAGTGGCCGTGATTGTGTGGCTGGCGAACTCGCTTTCCGGTACGACCGACCCTGGACCCGCTGACCGCCCTGCGGTCCGATTTCAGTCACTGGGTGACGAGGCAGTCGTGAATCAGCCGGAAGCCGCGCCGGAAGTTGCGTCTCCGTTCACCTCCGTTCCGGACATCTCCGTTGCGAACGAAGAAGGCAGTGTGACCGACATTCATGATTCCACGTCGGCTGTGGCCGAAGCAGCCGTTGCGGCGGGCGAGGTCGGATCGCTTGATGAGAATACGGCTGGTGACGGACAAGGCCGTTCGGGTCTGTCAACCGTTGAGAGTGGGCCGCGGATCGGTCAGGGCGGGGCGAACGACGACAGGACGAGGCAACGATGGATCATCGAATTCGAAGAGCCGTCATCGTTGACTCAGTATGCCGCGCAGCTGGCTTTCTTCGGCATTGAGCCTGCCCTGCTGCTCAAGGACGAGGGTAAGATCGTTTATTTGTCGGACCTGACATCGGAAAAGCCGGCGTCCAGAACAGTGCTGCGAGAAGACGCAGCGGCTGAGAATCGCTTCTTTATGAATTGGGCCGACGGATCGGCGGGTCTGATCGAGGCGGATCGGGCGTTGTTCTCGAAGGCTGGATTTTCGCCAGGGGACGCTCCGATTCTTCATTTCTATCCGGATGGGACGGAAGCCATTCTGGAAAAACTTGAGCTTGAATATGCCGGCGAGTCCAATCGATCACGGATCCGGCGGACGTATTTTAGTGTTCGCAGAATCACAGACGGGTTTGAGTTCTTTGTCAGACGTCAGACGATCCTGTAAAACGTTGTTGACTGCGCAGACGTCGCCAGCGAGTTTTCAGAGGCGTGTTCATGTCGACCGTTAAGTCATCCCGAATCAGTACGAGCAGAATCCGCGCGCCGCAGATCAAGGTCGGGAAATACGACGTATTCGTCGCCGCGCTGACCACAACTTCCATGTTCGGTGCATTGATGCTGGTCGCGCTGGTCGCAGTCTGGCTGTCCAACATGCTGCCCAGACCGTCGAAACAGAGAATTGAGATGCAGGCGCTGGCCATCATGCCTCCGGGTGACGGCGGATGGGAGGACGGCGTTCTGAATGCGACCCCCAACGTGGACTCGCCGGAGGAGCCGTCTCTGGATCCGTCGCTTGCCAATGAAGAATCGGATGTGACGGAGTTGGCGGCGGTCACCGAGCAAGTCATGGAGTACTCGCAGGACGCCGCAGCGATCGTGGCTCCGAACGAGTTTACCGGTGTGAGGAATACGGGTATTCCGGGCAGTGCCGAAGGAACGGGCGGACGGCCGTTGGGACGAGGCGGCCCCGGACGCGGCGGAGAGAAACGCGAACAGCGGTGGTTTGTCGAATTCGCGGATAAGGGAGATCTCAAGAGCTATGCGGCTCAGCTGGATTTCTTCGGCATTGAATTAGGAGCAAAGTTTGAGACCGAGGGACGGCTGGTCTATCTGAGCAGCATGTCTCAGGCTCAGCCGGCAACGCGCCAGATTCTGTCATCGGCGGGTGAATCAGAAAAACGACTGTTCATGAACTGGGCCGACGGCAGCGAGGAACGACGGAAGGCCGATCTGGAACTCTTTCAGAAGGCCGGAATTGATGCGTCCCAGGCGGCCATCATGCACTTCTATCCGCCTGAAACTGAACAGATGATGGCGGTTGTCGAGCAAGAGTATGGCGGTCGAGCGATGGCCGAGATCCGCCGCACCTATTTCCGCGTCCGACCAGCAGGTGGCGGCTATGAGTTTTTTGTCCAAAGTCAACAACTGAGATAATCCTGAATCCTGAATCCTGATCCCCGACTCAATGGCCGACCTGACCGACAAACGACTGGGTGAGTTTCAACTTCTGCGTCATCTTGGCAGCGGCGGGATGGCTGACGTGTTTCTGGCGGAGCAGACGAGTCTGCAGCGATATGTCGCCGTCAAAGTGATGAAGCCGGCGCTGATGGCACACTCCGGCAGGGACATGCTGGCTCGCTTCAAGCAGGAAGCGATGATGGCCGCCGGTCTGAATCATCCCAATATCGTGCAGGTGTATACGATTGGTCAGGAAGGCGATCTGCATTACATCGCCCAGGAGTACGTTCAGGGCAAAGACCTGGCCACCATCATCAAGGACCGAGGCAAGCCGGATCTTTCGTCGGCACTGCACGTCATGCGGCAGGTCGCGGCGGCGCTGAAGGCTTCAGGACAGGCCGGAATCGTGCACCGCGACATTAAGCCCGAAAACATCCTTGTCACGAAGAAGGGTGAAGTCAAAGTCGCGGACTTCGGACTGGCTCAGCTGGGTGACGCCTCGGGCGCGGAAAATGATGGCGTGACGATGGGCACGCCGCTGTACATGAGCCCTGAACAGGTCGGTGGTCGTGAACTGGACCCTCGATCGGACGTCTACTCCTTCGGAGTCACCTGCTATCAGTTGTTGTGCGGTGAAACACCGTTCAAAGGTCCGACATCGGGTTCAATCGCGATGCAGCACCTGAAGAATCCGCCGCCACCCCTCAAGGAAAAAAACGCAGCTTTGCCCGATATTCTGTGCCGAGTGGTGCATCGCATGATGGCCAAGCGCAGGGCCCTGCGGTATCAGTCGGCGGACGAAGTTCTGGA
>JANNGQ010000777.1:0-4227 GCA_031403975.1 Planctomycetota bacterium | reverse complement strand
GGTATCTAAATTTTCAATAAATATTGAAAATTTAGATAAAATTATTTTGATACTTCCCAGGAAAAGAGGTGTAATAAAGTTATTTTTCTAAAGTCCCTTCATGGGTTGGGGTTCAATACAACATCCTCACTTTAATCGTCGCCTTTACTTCTTTCAATAACCCCAGCGCTTGTGCAGATAATTTTTTATCAACATCCAGCACCACATAGCCTATCGCCTCATTCGTTTTTAAATACTGCCCCACGATATTGATATTGTGTTTGGAAAGTTCTGTGTTAATGGCTGATAAAACCCCAGGCCACTGCCGACCCGCGAGCGCATGGAACGCATGCTGAAGTATCTGCTCGACGAAAATGAATTCCTGTCACCCTACGGCATCCGTTCCTTGTCACGCATTCACGAGAAGCATCCATTCGTTTTCAACACGGGGGGGCATGAACACCGGGTGAGCTACATTCCGGGTGATTCCGATTCGGGTATGTTCGGCGGTAACAGCAACTGGCGAGGGCCTGTGTGGTTTCCATTGAACTATCTGTTGATCGAAGCACTGGAACGCTACGACGAGTTTTATGGCGACGATTTCAAAGTCGAATGCCCGACCGGTTCCGGAGTGATGATGACACTCGGCCAGGTTGCCGAAGAACTGATGCGGCGTCAGATCCGGTTGTTCCTTCCCGACAAGTCCGGAAATCGTCCGTGTCACGGCGATGATGCCCGCTACCGTATCGATCCGGACTGGAAAGATCTGCTGCTCTTTCACGAGTATTTTCACGGCGAAACGGGGCGAGGTCTGGGAGCTAGCCACCAGACAGGCTGGACCGCCCTGGTTGCCAAACTGATCAACAAGCTGCACCGGCGGGAGCGCCGATAAACAGGGCTCTGGTGTCTGTTCTCTGATGCAGTCGGCAACTCCGCCGGATGCGTCGCAGAACACCGCACCAAGCCTCGAACAAGCGACGTCGCGTCCCGCCACTGGGCCAGTCCCGGTGGTTTAACGGCTTTTGCACCACTTTGGCGACACTTGAAATTGCACTCGAAACCTAAGACTCGCGCACAGTCCCGCGCGCCACCGGGGCAGGCCCATTCGTATCTACACAATTCACGACCATGAATGTCCTCGGGCAGGATCCCTTGCCGCGTGCTGCTGCGATTCATCAGCGTTTATCAGCGTCTATTAGCGGTTTCAAACCGCTAATGACCGCTCATGGACGCTGATAGCGGCAAATCAAAGAGAGACCGCAAACTCCATACGTCATCTGGATTGAGCCCATATCCAAAAACGTGTGTCTCCCGGTGCCTCTGAATTACGGTCAACCCCCCGGGAGTGTCGGGGTTTGCTGCTCGTCCGGAGCTCAATTTCAATGACTTTGGCAGGAATAGCGAGTTGTGTAGATACGAATTGGGCAGGCCCGGTGGGGTCGCTTGTTTGAGGACTAGGCCAATCCCGCGAGCTTCCTTCCCGTCCAGAACGTCCCCAGCAACACCACGATGAAAGCGCCCCAGGCAGGATGGCTCCAGAGGCGGAAAGGGCGCAGGACGGGGGTGGGTTCGGGAATTGCGGCAATACGGTTGACGAGGTTCCGGATGTCGGCAACGGTTGTGAGTTCGCCACGAGTCAATTGAGCGATTTCTTTCAGGACGTCGACTCGTGCGGGCTGGCCGATACGTTCCTTTTCCTGGCCGAGAACAGAGATCACGGTTTCAAGATTAGCGCCCGTTTCAGCGCAGCTTGTGATCAGCCGGTACTGACCGCCCTCGGTTGGAGCGAACGTTCCGGTGAAGAGGCCCCACGAATCTTCGCCTGCGGGGGCGAGTCGTATTGAATCTGTCTGGCCCGATGGGGAGATGGTCTGCACAACGACAGTGCCGGTTCGCAGCGGATCACCGGCGGTGCTCATCACGTTCGCGTTCAGGGTCAGCACGTTGCCGGCTTCCGGGCGGTCGGGCGAATAGAACAATCGCATCGATTCACCCTGCGACATGTTTCGCTGATACGCCATCCAGCGAACGACCTGGCCCCAGAAGCGATAGTGATAAAGATCTTCGACACCTTTCCGCCATCGCCATGCGCCGTCCGTTCCCATATACAGGACTTTGCCGGTGCCGACGGTGCGAGTTGCAATCAGAGGGACTCGGCCAAACGATGATGAATCGGAATCATGAGTCGCCAGAACCTGCGATCCAATCCTGGCGCGCTGAGCTGCTGCGTACCATTGGAACCCCGGCAGTGAATTCCAGACCTGTTCGTTGTCGCTGTCATCCTGTTCCAGTCGAGTCAACAGGCTGCGGCGCCCGGCCTCAGTCAGCGAGAACCGTGCGGGGCGGGATGAGCCATGGCCTTTCGGATGAGCGGCATCCAGGACGACCGGATACAACTCGTCCAGCTCGGTCGACTGCAGAGTCAGCTGCTTGCCTCGAAATCCCGGCAGAAACACCAGTCCTCCCGCCTGGCTGCGAACGAGCTGCCTCAGGTTCGTGCAGTCTTCCGGCCGCAGCTGCTTCGATTCGATTCCGACATCGCCCAGGAACACGACATCGTATTCGAACAGTTCCTTCTGAGTCGGAAACTGTTCGAGGTAGCCTCGTCCGCCGCCGACACCCTCGAGATCTGGATGGAACAGCAGGCAGTTCACTTCAACGCCCGGATCGCGTTCCAGAGCATTTCTCAGATAGCGATACTCCCAGCGGGGATACGACTCAACGACCAGCACTTTCAGCGCTTCGTCGCGGATCGTGATGGGGATCGTGAGTTTGTTGTTATCAACGAGTGTCTCAGATTCGTCAACGGGAATCTCAAGCGTCAGGGAATACTCGCCGGTCTTGTCGGGCTTCCAGTCGATCGTATCCTGCTGCTGACCCATGCCGGTGACCCGGACATTCTTGTCGACCTTCTCACCACGAGTTCCGGTGAGTGAAACCTTGATATCGCGATCCGCGGGCAGCCAGCTGACGATGCGAAACGGGATCCGAAGCGACTTGCCGACGACGCCGAATGTCGGTGCGTCCGATGCGGCAAGTTCCAGATCCGGCAGACGATCTTCGCTGCCGACGCCAACGGCAAAGACCGGCACGTTTTTGAGTCGCAGCGCGGACGCCGCGGAAGCGGGTGCCTGTCCGGTGTTCCAGTCACCGTCAGACAACAGCACGATGCCCCGGAGATTGGCGTGTTTGTCTGCGGCTGACTGCAGAGCGCTGTTCAGATCCGTGCCGCGATCGGGTGTGGGAAGCTGCGACGAGAATGGTTCAAAGACCACATTCATCCGGTCAGCGACGGGTCTCCAGAGTTCCGGCTGGATGACCGGAGTCACAGCGTCAGCCCGCGTCGTCGGTTTTTCGGCCGGAGCCTTCGGATTCATCACATCCTGAGACTTCATGCTGCCTGAAGTATCGTACATGACGACCAGAACGGGCTGTTCCTCGGGTTTGATTTCCTGTGTGAACTCGGGCTGGTTCAGGGTGAAGAGAACCATCGCGATCAATGCGAAACGCAGGCCCTCCAGCCACGCCATGGATTTCGTGCAACCGCTTCGTCGCCAACTCACAAGGCAGCAAATCGCGGCGACGATCAGCACGACAGTCGAAATCAGCAGCGTGGTCGGGGTCCAGACAAACGTCATGCGACAAGGAGCCTTGGCAGGCGATGGAAGAACATATAGCAGTCGGCCGGTCTGCGTCGTTTTTCCGGGAAATCTCCGGCAGGCCGCCCGGCAACACGGTGAAGGATTTATCGCCGTGTTTTCCAGGTTATTCGCGAAGTCCCTTCTCCCCCTGGCAGGGGGAGAAGGTGGCCGACAGGCCGGATGAGGGGGTTGTCGCGAGATCTGACGCCAAAATCGAATTCCCGCCGACGGAGCGGCGGGCTTCGACCCGTACCTGTACGTGTGGAACACCGGCTACGACGTGCACCTGGCGGGCAACGCGAGCCTGCCCGAGGCGCCGCACCTGTACGAGTGGCAGCGCAACCGCCCGGAAGACGCGTTCACGGACGCCCAGGGCTACCCGTTCGCCCTGCTCGTGCCGCAGTCGTGGGAGACCCCGGGCGAGACCCAGTACATCGGCGCGCCGTTCCCCGAGTTCGACCGGTGGCGCGAAGACCTCGACGGGAACGCGCTCGCCGACCTGACCGAGTGACCGCCGATCGGAGGGTGCCGAGTCTCCGGCACCTGCGGGCCCTCAGTCGCCGCTACGCCGAGTGGTCCTTCGAGCGGGTGTGGGCCACGGCGGACA
>JANNGQ010000776.1:0-5732 GCA_031403975.1 Planctomycetota bacterium | reverse complement strand
CTGCGATATAGTCGCTGAGTTCGTGAGCCAGTTCGCGATAGTTGAAGAACATGCGTCCGTCGCGGGGCCGCTTCCACGAACCGGGATGGACTTCATAGATGGATACAGGAGCCCGCAGCCAGTCTGTCCGGTCGCGACGCTGGATCCAGTCTGCGTCATGCCACTCGAAGCTGCGAAGGTCCCAGACGATTGACGCTGTGTGCGGCCGGACTTCGGAATAGAAGGCGACAGGGTCAGATTTTTCCAGCAAGTAGCCGTTCTGAGTCCGCACAGCATACTTGTAACGCGTCCCCGGCGTCATGCCTTTGATGACCGCATTCCAGACACCGTTGTCGCTGGAATTCAGCCAGTCGCGTTCCGCCGTCCAGCTGTTCCCGTCGCTGATGACAGAAACTTCGCGGGCATTGGGTGCCCAGACCGCGAAGCGAACACCGTCCGCAACCGGATGTGCGCCCCAGTAACGATAGAGCGAGGAGGCTTCTGCAGGCTTGCTGAATGTGTTGATGGCGCGAAGAGCTGAAGTTTCCGGAGCAGAAACTGTTTCCGTCGGCATGGTGTCTCACAACAATACGGGAGCAGGCGGCAGGACCCATCGGAATCGTATCCGGCTGCGGTCAGGTCAGAAAGGTGCGGGAGCACAGCCAGAGGCTATTTCCGGGTTTCGGAAGCATCGCTGCGCTGTTGTCGCAGGCGAGTGAACAACTGGCCGAACAGTGGCGGTGGGCTGTCACATTGAGTACTCGCCACGGATTCCGCAACCACTGTTGCGTGAGTATTCTCTGCAGCACCGAACCCCTGGCCCCAAAGGAGTGCCTCAACCACGTCCGGCACTGCCGGCGCTTCAGGCAACTTCCGCGATCCTGCGATTCGTCGGGACGAGCGTGGGGGGGCGAACTGCACTTCGGACCCCACGAACGACAATCGAGACTTTCCAGCATCGTCCAGGCGGCACCGGGCACGCTCGACGAGGCTGTCCTGGGCCGGCCACGAGTCCCCTGGCACTTCGTCGCCACAATCCCGTGTCCCTGATTCTGGACTTTCTGACTCAGATGGCTGCATGGCGTCAAAGTCCTGATGTGCCCCCTGTTGAAACAGCGTGACTTCTTCGCGGAAGGCCGCAAGCGTCTCGGCGAGTGGCAGAACTTCATCGAAATCGACGACGGCCGATCGTAAATCCCAGTCAGTCGATTTGACATCCACGGACAGTGCGTAGAAACGTTCGCGGGCAGACGATTCCGAATCCTGAACGTTGACGGCATCCGTCGCCGCTGACGCAGCCGTATCAAAGGGTGGCGAGTTCCCAGGGGAACAATCGTCACCATCGGGATTCGCCATGGCAGTTTCCGGAGGATTCCACTGACCGGGGCCGTTTCCCATCCTGCATTCACGGTCCGTGTGACACAACGACTCGGCGATCTCCCGGTCCGATGTCTGACGCACTTCGATATGGTCATATGCAGTCGCAGAACAACCCGCACAGGCCGGCACTGAGAGATCCAGAGCGAAGTTCAGTCCGTCGTTGATTCGCTGCATGTCCGAAGCCGACGAAACCAAATGAGTTCCGGACGGCACTTCACGCCCGAGTGCAATCCAGGTGTACCGATCGAAAACAGGAACTCGATTTGAAAACCCGGCCTCTGTCATTCCGGCAAGAGCCTCCGTGGAAGCCCACAATTCCGGGACACAGTTGATGGGCGCGGAGGAGTCGGCAGACTCGGTTGTGCACCTTGCAACCTCTCCCTGTTCAAACCAGCAGGGATCGTCGAAATCCACGGCAGGATCGGCAATCGAATAAAGATCGTCCGGACTCGACAAATCGGCGATCGTCGGCTTCTCAAACGAAAAGCGATGACCGACTTCAAAACCGGCGGATTTCGGCAACGATCCGACTGTCGTTGCGGCGAACTCGGCGACTTCCGCCGAGGAGGTCGCACAGACCGCCAGCACAGTCGGAACATTGAGTGCGGCAGTGACCGCCGCTCCGGTTTCGACGATGCTTCGTCGGCCAGTGCCACTACCGAATTCCACAACGCCGTTCGATGCCGTGTCGCCGAGACTACTCGACGGCAGCTCTGTCAGACCTGAAAGGGCTGTGTAAACGGGAGATCCCGGCATGGGATTTTGTTGCATGGCCACAGCGGTGACTCGGTCAGAGGTTGGCACCGTAAGGGCATCATCATCAATGCTGTCAAAGTCGTGTTCTTGCAGCGACACATTCCAGGCG
Organism: Planctomycetota bacterium; assembly: GCA_031403975.1. Taxonomy (GTDB): domain Bacteria; phylum Planctomycetota; class Planctomycetia; order Planctomycetales; family Planctomycetaceae; genus SXXK01. The sequence continues at coordinate 3,508 of JANNGQ010000776.1, read as the reverse complement.
TACGGAAGGTGCCTGAGGCGGGAGAGCGCTGCACGGACACATCGGTCGTCAACAATCCGGCAGTCTCTTTCTGAGGCCACCACGAGCGATTCATCGGCAAGCAGGATCAGACAACGCGGAATTCCGTCAGCGGCACTCGCGATGATTTCCAGGCTGGCAGAGGTAAACACGTCGCGCAGCATGCCGCCGACAGCTGCCAGGTGCCGACCGAGGAACTCAACGGATTCTTTCGAAGTCAGCGGCTGGAGAAAGGCATGACATCGGATGCGGCGACTGAAGTCCGCGTGAGTCGGGCGGGCAAGATCTTCTTCGAATGAGAGAGGCGCGGCGATCAGACACCGGACCAGGGAGCGCCCTTTCGACTCCTCCTCCGTGAGCGCCCGAAGCTCATTCAGAACCTGCACCGGCATTAGATGAGCATCGTCTATCAGCAGCAGCACCGGACCCGCGAATTCATTGTTCTTCCGAAGATGCTCGACAACGTTCCAGCGAACAACGTGCTCCGGCCGGGCTGCCAGCCCTGCGGAATCGTCACCGTCGAGCGGCCGTTTTGATGCATTCTGCAGCGTCAGAAGGACGGCGGCAGGAGTTTCCAGGCTCGATCCTGAGCAGACCACCGCGATTCCCTCATGCGACAGCACTGACTGCAGATGCCTGAGCAACGACGTCTTTCCGACGCCTGGAGGGCCTGTCAGAACGGCAATCCCGAGATCGGAACGCAGGGCGTGAAACAGCTGGGGGAGTATGGTCCGGATAGCTTCCGATGCAAAGAATGCCTGGGGCAATTCAGCACATTGAAACGGCTGCCGATGAAATCCAAAATGCGATTCGTACATGACGGTCCCATCCGTGGCTTGCGCAGAATCCCGCGGAATCTGCCGGTGATCGCGTCGCGCGATGCCCCGCGGTCATCATCGAACAGGCATATCCGCGTTCTTTAGCCCAACCGGAGTCCCCGGAATCTCTTGCCAGCCTGCCTGCCCGCTTCCAACGCACGGGGCAGCAGTCACACCGCGGGATGTGACCAATCGAAGTATTCGCGCAGTCATGGCGCGGACACACGACTGCAGCAACTCTGGACGGGGTCGTCAGATGGCGCGGAGTCAGAGATTCAGTACAACGCCGAGTGGAACTTCTTCGGGAATTCGGTTCGTGCAGATGTTGCCTGGCCTTGAGAACAACGGCCCTGCGCCTTCCGGACTGTGAGAAAAGAAAGTTGCCTGGATTCAGCCGCCTTGTCAGTCCGAAAGAGGAGAGGCAGAATCCAAACGCTGATCCTGTTGATCTCCGTTCTCTATTCACAGCGAATGAACGTGCTGCGCAGTCTTGTATGACCGATCCGCTGCATCCGGCGTGTTTCTCTTGATGGCTGGCAGAGTTGAATGACAGATCCAAAGCCTTCAACAAACGACATCCTTTCGAAAATCCGTGCGAAGGCGGCGGCCGCACCTTCATCAGACATTGCTGCAAGCCCCGGCGAAACACCGCCGGTCGCCGAAGTGCCAGTGGCTGAAACGCCCGCCGCCGAAGTTGTTGCCCAATCGGCCGTAGCTCCTGCAGTGGCACCAAAGGGCACCGCGGATATCCTGGCTGCCGCCAGAGCAAAAGCTGCTGCAAAACCAGCAGCGACTCCCGGCGGCGGTGCTGCCGCAGCCGCGCCGAAGAGTCCCGCCGATATCATGGCCGCAATTCGTGCGAAGGCCGGCGCGACACCGGCTGCGAGTGCTCCGCCGGTCGCAGCAGCGGAAAAGCCCGCGGCAGCGAAAGTCGATCCATCGATCGCTGTGGGGTTGTCCGCCGCAGAAATGATCAAGGCCGCACGTTCCGGTGTGGTCGTGACGACTCCTTCTGCTCCGAAAGTCGTTTTGCCGTCCAGGCCGTTGCCGGGCAAAGTGTCACCCGTCGCATCTAAGGCTGCGGCGGTAACTCCTGACCGCAGGAGTGTGCTTGAAGGAATCGCCCTGCTTGTATGCTCTCCGATCGTCATTGCCTGGACTTCATTCAGTGCGACGATGGTGGCATCCGCATTGGCGACAGCCCGGTTCATGATGCCGAACGTGCTCGTGGAGCCGCCGACCCGGTTCAAGATCGGCCCGCCGAACGACTACGCTCCGGGGACCGTGTCGACGAAATGGCAGGCTCAGTTCAATATCTGGGTCGTCAATGGTGAGATTGAAGGGACTCAGATGATTTACGCGCTCAGCACTGTCTGCACCCATCTGGGATGCACACCGAACTGGCTTGAAGGCGAGCAGAAATTCAAGTGCCCGTGCCACGGCTCCGGGTTTTACAAAACCGGTGTGAACTTTGAGGGGCCGGCTCCCCGTCCGCTGGAGCGAGTCGGTCTTCGGCTTGCGGAAGACGGAATGCTGGAAGTCGATAAGAGCGTCAAGTTCCAGAGAGAGCTGGGGCAGTGGACAAACGCGGCATCCTTCGTGGGTGTCACCTGAGAGTGCAGGGCTTCGTCTGAGGATTTGAAGGTGTCTGTCGGCGACTATATTCGTAATTCACAGATCTGGAAGAGCGTCTTCCGGCATCCGGCTCCGACTGACCGTCGAAACCGTGTTGTCGTGATGCTGACCAACTTCTTTCTGCATCTGCACCCTGTGTCGATCAAACAGCAGGGCATCGCACTGTCTTATACATGGTGTATGGGAGGGATCACTTTTTTCCTGTTCCTTGTTGAGACGATCACCGGCGTTCTGCTGATGTTCTACTATCGACCCACGCTGGAATGGGCGTTCTACGACATTCAGGCTTTGCGGGATGTGCAGACGTTGGGGATTATGCGTGAGATCCACCGCTGGGCGGCTCATGCCATGGTGATTACCGTCTGGCTGCACATGTACAGGGTGTTCCTCACGGGCAGCTATAAGCCTCCGCGAGAGTTCAACTGGGTGATCGGCGTTCTGCTGCTGGTGCTGACGCTGCTGCTGTCGTTCACGGGCTATCTCCTGCCATGGGACCAGTTGGCGATCTGGGCCATCACAGTCGGCTCAAATATGGCGAAAGCGACACCCGGACTGGGAACAGAAGGACCTGGATTTCAGCTATTTAATACCAGCGGCTATGAACTGATTACGAATGCTTCGGACGCGAAGTTTCTGCTGCTGGGAGGTCGTTTCGTCGGTGAGGCAACACTGAATCGGTTCTATATTCTGCACTGTGTGGCCATACCTCTGGTTGTCAGCGTTCTGATTGCCATTCATTTCTGGCGAATCCGCAAGGACGGCGGGATCAGCCAGCCGCTGTAACATTTTTAATTTTCGATTTTCGATTTTTGATTGGCATCTGCGCAGGGATCACAGGCCAGACAAATCTTATCTGACCGAGCTTCGACGGGCAGGACTGCCCATCCGGCCTTTCAGATTCTTTGTTGGCTGATTGTGCTTCTTTCTGACTGGTATCGAGTCTCATGAATCCTCATCCCGATCTGACAGCGAGCGTTTTGATCGGTCTCGGCTGGTACTACTGTCTGATGTTCTGCATGAACCTGCTGTGGACGATC
>JANNGQ010000775.1:0-7201 GCA_031403975.1 Planctomycetota bacterium | reverse complement strand
CAACCGCAGAAGTTCCAAATCACGAGGGAAACTGTTCTATCGACTGGCCCAACAAGCGGTGCAAGTAGCCCCCTCCACATTCCAGACAATCATCAATACACAACCCCTTGGGGGCGGTGGAGTCAAGTAAATACCTCTATTCCACAATGACCATCGGGCGGTCGTTTCGCTGTTGTATCAGTTCCAGCAGCCGCGATTCTGAAAAACGCCCGACGGACGAATCCCCTGAGGTGCCCAGCAGTGCTTCGGGAATTCGTGCATTGGTCGCAGCGACGCCGTGAAGCCAGTCCCGCAGGAGTTTGTCGGACATCCGCCGCCGATCTCCCGTCAGGTCTTCAAACAAATCGTTCATTACGGCAGTTGTATCCTCCGTATTGATCGTCATGACTGCGCGGACAGCCTTCCATGCATTGTAGCGAACAGCCGAATACGGATCGTTCATCGCAGTGGCGAGGAATGGAATCATCCACTCTGTCCCCGACACAGACCTTGCCTCCGGCCAATGGAAATGCCACGCACTCAGTACTCGCTGACCGCCGTCGCCTTTCAGCAGCCAGAGGACCGATGCTGCAATCGTCTGATCGTCTCCGGACAGCGGAGGTGATTCTTTTCCGTACCACTTTGACAACGCCTCGGCCGTCCATGCCTGTGTCTTGTCAAGATGACACAGATTGCAGGCATTCAGCCGGACGTTTTCTCCGAACGGTACGATCGCCGGACTGTCGATCCGGTGACTCCGTATTCCGCGGAGCAACGCGAAACTGGAATACGGCATGTGACAATTCATGCATTCGCTTCCGCTGCTTCCGGCAGCATGATGGGAGTGAGCGCTGATGTTCTGCTTCATGTCCGTGTGACACTGCAGGCAGGCTGTGTCCGTGCGCATTCCTTCAATCAGCTGATCATCGGGATCGGTGCCGTGCATCTGATGGCAGGACAAGCAGGAAACCTGCCCTTTCAGAAAGCAGGCAGATTCTGTAAGTCCGTTGTATTCGCGCCCTCCGCTGCGGCACGCTCCGTCGGCCCAGAAGCATGAGACGGTGATTTCAAGAGCGTCAAACTTCATGACATGCTCGTCGGCAACCGTCGGAAAGCGACCCCGGTCACGCATATTGTCGCCGGGGCGCAGTTCATTCCCCGCGACGGCTCGATCCTTGTTCGCCGGATTCTCCGGATCGTAATCAAAATGGCTGTGACAGCTGCCGCACATCTGAGTCGACGCTGCATGATCAGTTCGACCGGGATTGAAGATTGTGGTGTCTGACTGGTCTCCGTGGTGCTGCAGTGAGACATTGCCGAATGATTTCTGACGGGATTCAACGTGCTTGAGAGCCGGCCCATGACAGGCTTCGCACGCAATCCCCAGCTCGGCGACGCGCGTCTTGTCGAAACGCCGAGTCAAGAGATTGGCACCCGGCTGACCGCCAACACTGTGACACGGAATACACGACTGATTCCAGACTTGATGTCCCAGAGCTGGCCGATCAGGCGGCGGCTGCAGAAAGGCATCGTCGACGTGAATCCACAGGTTGTCATCGATCAGATATCGCCAGGGAAACAGCCACAGCTCATGTGTTCCGTCGATCACATACCAATAGGCCTGAAACGAATGCGATCCCGTCGTCATCGCGATCCTTCGCTGACTCCTCGGCGCTCCTTCGGTCGGAGGAATCCGGTCCTGCAGGACGAAGCTCAGATTCCACTCGGGTTCAACCATGTCCACCCAGAACTCGTCGCCGCGGCGTTCAACGCGAACTTCCTGCCCGTAACGCGTCATCGTCCGGCCGTCGAACGGTGCGACAACAGATTCCGGCGATGCGACCTGAGTCATCGTGCGATGAAAACTGGCGTGCCAGGTTTCGTATTCGCGCGCATGACATGAACGACATGAATCGGAACGCGCGAACAACCCGTCGTTCCGCAGTGCAGGAACGTCGGCAGCCGTGGATGTGTCACTCACCGCCGGTCGTTCCACGGGCGTCTCTACCAGCAGTGTCAAGAACAGCGGGACTCCGATCAGGCACAGGCTCACGATTGCGGCCGTCCTCGGTCTGATCCAGCCTGCCGACATCGGCACAATGACGAGGCTGATCAATGCAAGTATTCCGATCAGTCCATACAGCAGCCATTCCGCCCACATCGATTCCGTCTCCGCAGATGCAAAGTCATCCTACTCAGCCTCATCCCGGTACGGATTAAACCGCATATACTCCCAGTGGCGGTACAGCTCGTTGTTGCGACAGAGCTGTTCATGCACGCCGTCGACAGTGACCTTGCCCTCGTGGATCAGCACGATGCGGGTGCATTTCTTGACGGTTGACAGGCGAGACGGCAGAAAAATCAGTGTTCGGCCGCTGGCAATCCTCTGATAGGCGTCGTCCAGCATCGCTTTCGTTTCTGCATCCATGGGAACCGTCGGTTCTTCGATCACGAGCAGAGCGGGTTCGCGGACAATGGCGCGCGCGAGGCTCAGGCGGAAGACCTGGCCGGGATCCAGAATAGCCCCGTGCTCCCCCAACGGAGTTTCGTATCCCCTGGGGAGCGTGCGGATAAAATGATCAGCGTGAACCAGTTTTGCCGCTTCATGAACCTGCTGGCGCGTAATATCGGTCTGGCCGCACGAGATGTTTTCAAGAACCGACGCATTGAAGACCGGATCCTGGCCTCCGACGAAAATTGCTTCAGCCCGCAGTGACTCCAGAGTCGTCTGGCGGATATCGCGGCCGTCAATCAATACCTGGCCAAGATCCGGATCAATGAACCGCGGTATCATGCTGGCCAGAGCGAATGCCGGCGTCGGCTGCAGAGAGAGCAGAGCGATTCGTTCTCCGAAGACGATGCGCAGATCCAGGTTCCGGAGCAGACCCGGCAGTTGCGGGGTCTGCCAGGAGATCTGATTGAACGTGAGCGTCTTTGACATCGGTTCGAGAAACCCGGCTCCTGGAGCCTGACTGACCGACGGCACTCGATTGATGTACGCAGCAATCTCGTCAGCACGTTCACTGCCTTCGCTGGTCAATTCGCGGAGACCGTCCAGCTGTACCAGTCCGCGATAGAGAATGACCTGGCAGCCGGCGATCAGCACGCCCAGCGCCACATGACCGCCGCGCAGAACATGTATGATGAGCAGTACAGCCGGAACCAGAATCAGCGTCAGAAGAATGAGATTGCGGACTCCCCGGCCGAATCCCTGCTGTCGCACGAGCTGCCGGCATCGATCCCGGTATTCCAGAAGATGTCGTTCAAACTGCTGCTGCTCGGTCTGTTCCATGCCAAAACTGGTCACGATGCGCGTCTTCTTCAGACTCTCCGCGATCCGCCCCAGCCCGCGATCGACCTGATCCGTCAGCAGACGCAGAGACGAATCACCTCGCTGCATTTCATAGCGCAGTGCCATCCGGCCGAGGGCCACCGGAATCATCGTCTCCAGGGCGATCCGCCAGTCCGCAACCAGCGCTGTGACGGTGACGGCCATCAGGTCGGGAATGACTGTCAGACACAGTTTGCCCCAGCGCGTCGCCATGGATTCAAGAACTCTTGTACTTTCCTGAAACAGCCGATCGGCGGATTGAGTCTGTTCGCCAGTCACATCTGCCGGTTCCAGTCGGATCGACTTGCGATGGATATGCTGTCTCAGCCGCAGAATCGATTTCGCCACGTGCCGCTCGAGCCATGAATCTGCCAGCGACTGGAGACTCCATCGGCACAGCAGTGCGATCGCGGTCATCGTGATCAGCAGCACGACGGCTGTGCCGGATGACTGGAGCCAGCCAACAGACTGCAGTACGTCGGCGATCTTCGAGCCCACTGCCGCCGACCGCCACTGATCAAGCAGGGACTTCAGCCCTGAATCGGGGCCAGAACGGTTTCCCTGCGACGATTCCACCAGCAGCCAGGCAACGCCGCCGAGACAGACCAGTGCCAGCACCAGCAGCAGACTGGAAAGCAATCCGGCAGCCAGTGCCGGCAACAGCTTCGGCTGAACGAGTGCGCGGGCTGAAACGATCCGCTGGAATTCGGTTGATGTGGTTTCAGACACAGCCGGCTTCTCCGTCGAACGAGGACAGGTAAGTTCCGAGTGTCAACGTAATCGGAAACAGTCCGCGTCACAACCAGCATTCTGCCGCCACGGGCCGGAAGTGGTCATCCCGAGTCACTGTTGAGTGTGGCTGCAGGAATCCGATGCATCGAAACCACACCGCCATTCGGGTTTACGCCAGGTCGCGGTCTTCAAAAAGAATGAATCCAAAAAGCAGGATCGCACCGATATAGGTCACGGCGTAGACGAAACTCAGACCCAGATAGTCCTGCGGGACAACACGACCTGTCGCAACTGCTGACGAGACGTTGAATATCGACAATGACGGGACAACCATCGAGATCAGGCGGGCGGTAAATGTCACCGATTCATTGGCATCGCCCGCCACTGTGCGGTTCACGATGATCTCGGTCAGGTTTCCGATCACAAACACCGCAAAGCAGATCACCAGATTCATCACCATCGGCATTCGAGTGGCCAGGGACACACTGATGGCACCCAACACACAGACCTGCAGAAACGTCAGAGCCACACCTGGCAACAGCTGAGCAATCACACGAACACGCTCCGGATGCGGAACAGGAATCTCAACATCCGCTACCTTGTGCCACAGCCATTTTGGAGTCACTTCTTCGGCCCGTTCGCGCTGGTCATAACCCACTTTCAGAAAGATCAGCATGGAGAACAGGACTGTCAGAATGACGAACATCCAGATCACAGCCTGCACAATCCCGATGTACTTGCCAACAATGAACTGCCGCCGGTCGATCGGCTTGCTGAGCAGCGTCATCGCCGTCTTGCCCTCGATCTCGCTGGTGATGCTGGTTCCCGCAGTCCACACGGCCAGTAACGCACCGGAAATCAGAAGTGTCGCCAGACCACACTCGTTCAGCATCTTCACGTCGTCTTCCAGCGTGAAGAAGGGCATCACAGAATTCAGAATCAGAATCAGGCTGGAAATAATCAGCAGCAGCAGGAACAGAGGCTGACGGATTGCCTCTTTCGTCGTCGCCCGGGCGATTACGCCGATGCGTGTCCCGTACGAAACTGCTACGAGGGCAACCATCAGTCCGACGATCGACAGCCCGGTCAAAGTCCAGTCGCCAAGTTCCACCGGAGGCAGCTTCACCTGAGCCAGCATCAAAGCACGATTGATCACGGAGCATTCCCGACTTCGAAGCCACAATAATGAGCGCAGCGCTCCTCAGACCCGACTGATACGCCGCTCTTCGGAACGACGTTGGAGAACTGTAGAAAAACAGGGTTATACTTTGCGCGGCTCTGATTGACTTGTAGCCGGATTCGTGAGAATTCGGAGGCTGGCTGGTTATTCAGCCCGAAGTCTCACGACTTCGGCTACAACGAAATGTCTCATTCGGCTCCGCGTGGCAGCATAATTCCCGCCCCGACGCATTCTGATGCCGAACCAGAAATGCTCCAGTGACAGGGTGCCTGAAATCCCTGAATATTCCCGCAGGTTACCACTCTCAGGACCGCACTCTACCGGCATTTTCCCGTCCGCCAAGCGAAAAACCCACGGACCGGCCGCGACGGCCTATCGGCGAATCGTGAAGGCGGAAAACTCCTCCGACGCGGGACCGGGATTCCGTTCAACTCTCGAAATTCCGGCCCCAAAATGAACTTTCAGGCCCCGGATCAGCTCAGAAACATCCTCCAGCTCCCCGTTTGCGACAATTTCAACCCGACCGTCCGCCATGTTTCTGACAAAGCCGGTCACCGGTATTCCGCGCGCCAGGCGCTCCGCTGTCCAGCGAAAACCGACTCCCTGAACGGTTCCGGCAAACAGGATCTGTTCCGTCACGATTGTCATGCTGTGGGCCATTGAATCCGGAATTGATGCAGAAAGATGCCCGCCGACACCGCGACATTCAATGAGTCCGTGCCATTCAGCATCGGTATCGTCAGCCGCCTGGAAACGGCGGCCTGCGTCTGCTGTGAGACTCCATCGTATTCATTGCCGAACAGCAATACGGTTCTCGGCGCGAATGAAAATGTCGACAACGCTGTGGCTGCCGGATCAAGGACTGTCGAGCACAGTTCGCAGGCGTGCTCAGAGATCAATGTGCCGAGATAACCCGCCAGATCATCCGTTTCGACGACCGGAAGAAACAGCACGTTACCCATCGAAACCCGAAGTACCCTCCGCGAAAACGGATCGGCAGAACCGCTGCTCAGTACGATCGCCGCAGCTCCGAAGGCAGATGCAATCCGCACGAGCGCTCCCACGTTTTCCGGATCAGTGATCCGGTCGCCGACCACAAGCAGAACCGGCCCCGTCTTCGGCATCCACGAACTGGTCGGCAGAGCAGGGCGGCGCACAACGCTGGCAAGGACTCCGCAATGAAACGAAAACCCGATGAGTTCTTCAGCCAGCTCCGTCCGCAGACGATAGACGGGCACGTCTTTCGGCAGCCGATCTTCAAACGACGCAAATTTCCGGTCGCTGATCAGCACGCTCCGGACATCAAACCCGCTGCGAAGTACACGTTCGACAACGGTCGGCCCCTCAGCGACGAACAGCTTCGCATCCCGAACTGCGTTGTGTGCCTTCAGACTCCGAAACGCATCCAGCCGCGGATCACTCAGCGTTTCAATTCGCTCATGGAGCATTGTGCGACTCATTCAACCATATCCCGTCTCCCCCTGGCAGAGAGAGAAGGCAGCCGACTGGCCAAGTCAGGCGTGAGCTGCATTCAAGGCATTCAAGACTTCTCAACCCTGTATGCCTCGTATGAGCGTTTCGTAAACCCAGCCGAGTGACGACCGGCAGTCTGCAGTCTACACTTTTGGGCATCGCCGTTGAACTCCTGCTTCAGGGAGCATTGCCGAATGAATCCTTCTCCGCCTGATCCTGTTCGCGGTGACCTCGACAGAGTCATGGCGAATCCGGACGGCGAGTCACCATCACCATCCACATTGCCGCGTGATCAACAGTCTCCGGACGCATGCGACGAGCCAAATCCCTACGCCACGGGAGTCCTCAGTCCGCCGCCGGTGAAGTCCTGGCAACATCTCAGCGTTAACGAGATGATCGGTGCGGTGATCACAGGCCTCGTTGCAGCCGGTGCGGCATTCTTTGCAACTTGTGCAGGCGGAGCATTTGCCCTGAGGGGCGTCGGCAGCGTCTTCGGCCCCAGCAGC
>JANNGQ010000774.1:0-8187 GCA_031403975.1 Planctomycetota bacterium | reverse complement strand
TGCGTCGGTGTCGAATCGAGGTAGAAGTAATACTCCTTGACGTCCTCGCCGTGGTTGCCTTCGCTGTTCGTCAATCCGAACAGCCGCTCCTTGATGATCGCGTCCCGGCCATTCCACAGCGCAAGGGCGAAACACAGCCGCTGCCGGTCATCGGAGATTCCCGCCAGTCCATCCTCGCCCCAGCGATACGCCCGCGACCGGGCCTGATCATGGCTGAAATAATCCCACGCATTTCCATCGTCGCTGTAGTCTTCGCGAACGGTGCCCCACTGCCGCTCACTGAGATACGGCCCCCACTTCTTCCATTGAGCCACCCCGTCCCGAACTTCCTGTAATCGCAAACATTCGGTTTTCATGACTGCAATCCTTCAAAAAACGATGGGTTGCCGATGTGAACAAAATGCGCTGACGTATTGAACCAATCTTCCGGAAAAGCGAAAGTGGAGTTTCCTCACCGAAATCCCGGAGAATCAGAGCGGTTGAGGTGCCCCACGGCGTTGATACATCATGAAAGACGGAGTCCGCCCGGATTCAGTCTACCCAGGCCGATGGCCTGGGCTGACATGGGGTCGTCCCGTTGGGACTGAACGCATGACATGACGTCTGCGTCGCCATTGTTGGCTGGACCTGCGACTCCGCCACAACGTGGCATCGCTATGGCAGCCCAGGCCATCGGCCTGGGTCACGGCTGCAAGGATCGGTTCAGGTTTTCCGCAACGCGCGCCGTTCAAGACAACAGGCGTCAATCCTCGCTCATGCCACCGTACAAATCGCCTAGTCGTTGCGGTGCGGTCATGCAGCAGTGGATGCCGGATGGATCGCGGACTCACCGTCATGCGTGCATGCAAAGCGAACCGAAAGTGGAGAATCAGCAGTTCCCGATAACGACTGATATTACTGGGCATGGACGCGACAAATGCTGCGACGACCGCGACAGACTCGTGCGACAATTCCGGTTGTGCTGTGGCTGTCTCTGGCGAGCTTTTTTGGCGAATCGGCAGCTTTTGCCGTTCACATGGCCGAGCACGGCCGACCCATCGACGCTGCGGTGCCTGAATTTTTCCGGGCTGACTATCTGCCTGTCTCCCAGCGCGGATGTGCTGACGCCGGAACCTCTGACGCCTGCGGTGAATTCTCGTCGGCTCCCTCGTTCTGCGAATCACTTCTGACGCAGCCGACTCTCATGGGTGATTGGTGCGGCAATCGAACTTCTCTGACGGACTGCGGCATTACTTTCGGCCTCAGCACGACTCAGTACTATCAAGGCGTGGCAAGCGGCGGATTGGACGAGCAGTTTGAGCATGGCGGACGGAATGACTACTTCATAAACCTCGACGGCGAAAAGGTCGGACTCTGGAAGGGACTGTTCATCACGCTGCACGGCGAAACTCGATACGGCGAATCGGCCAACTCGCTCACAGGAGCAATGATGCCGGTGAACCTCATGCTCGCATTGCCTCAGCCGAGCGGAACCGTCAGCGCATTGTCCGGTGTGAAGTTCACTCAGTTCCTGTCCGAGGACATGCTCGTCTACGCCGGGAAGATCAACACGTTCGACGATTTCAAACAGCCGATCACAGGAGCCGGTGGTCTGACCGGATTTCACAACACTGCGATGATGTTCAATCCCGTCTTTGCCCGCACTGTACCCTACTCGACGTTTGGAGCCGGGTTCGCACTCCTGCAAAACATGGAGCCGGTGTTCGCGGCCGCGGTGTTCGACACCAACAACACCCCGACCGTCAGCGGGTTCGACACATTCTTCGACAACGGGGCGACGATCTTCGCGCAGGTCAATCTGCAGACCAGCTTTTTCGATCGTCCCGGTCATCAGGGGATTTCAGGGACCCACAGCAGTGGGACGTACCGAGACATTTCGCCAACCGCTTACTTTGATCCGACAGCCGGTCTGGTGCTCGTTGGTACGCCTCAGACCGGCTCGTCCTGTCTGGCCTACAACTTCGATCAGGCCCTGTACGTTTCACCGGACGATCCGAAACGGAAGTGGGGAGTCTTCGGAAACCTTGGAATCGCCGACGACAATCCCAGTCCGATTCAATGGTTCGCGAGCGCCGGAATCAGCGGGGCCAGCCCCGTTGAGAGCCGGAAGGCAGACACATTCGGAGTCGGCTATTACTACCTTGGAGTGAGCGATCAGTTGAAAGACCTGGCTCCCCTTCTTCTGCCGCTGCAAAACGAGCAGGGCGCGGAGCTGTATTACAATATTCAGGTGACGCCGTGGTGCCAGATCACCCCGGACCTTCAGGTGATTTCTCCGTTCCGCGAACGGGCGGATAGTTCGCTGCTCGCCGGTGTGCGCGCAAAGATTGAGTTCTGACGACTGCCAGGCGGCTCATCGAAAGCTTGTCCTCTTCACGAACAATTCATTTCGGACGCGACAAATGCCGCAAAAAAGCAACGTCGCGCCCCGCCACCGGGCCTGCCCCGAATGGCGTGGACTTAGTCAGCGGAATGGCGCTAGCCACCGGTGTCTATTCGGGACAAAGGCGCGAAAAACCGGCGGCTAGCGCCGTGCCGCTGGCTGTCAATGCGCAAAGAGAACTCGACTCATGATTCCTCGATCGGTTTCCCTGTGCTGGTTGTCGCTGGGCGTGACGTTGCTATGGGCAGACGTCTCGCCGGGCCAGGATCTTCGCGATGTGTTTGAGATCCCTGTCGCACCATGGCTGACACAAACAGATACAGCGGAGACCGAAGGAGAAGTAGAGCATCTTGAGACGGACCGGGACTCATTTACACCGGCAACTTCCACGGTCGGGACGGGGCGGGTTCTCTTCGAATCAGCCTATTCGTTCATCGCGAATCGAGGAGCCGATAATACGCACAGTTTTCCGGAGATTGTGACTCGCATAGGCCTTACGGAACGGACGGAACTGCGACTCGGCTGGAACTATGAAATCGGCGGTGGCGGCTCGGTCTCCGGCGGAGACGCAGGCGGCGGCCTCGACGAGTTGGAGTCCTGCGAAGAATCCCAGGTGCTGTATGGCTTCAAGGCTGAACTGACTGAACAAAGCGACTGGATTCCGGCAAGTGCGGGCTTCATTCAGGGGACGACGCCGACCTCCGGATCGGAGAGCGCCAGCGATCTCCAGTTGGGATACGTTTGTGGCCGGAAATTCTTCGACGACTGGCAACTGGATTCGTCAATTCGTTATATCACGACCAAAGAAGAAGGTGACCATTTCAATCAATGGGCTCCTTCCATTGTTCTCAAAGTTCCAGTTGGCCGCAGCTGGAATCTGCATGCCGAGTACTTTGGTATCTTTACGGCTGGGCGTGCCGAGAGCAGTGCTCCTCAGTACTTCAGCCCCGGGATTCATTACCTGATCTCACCCGACTTCGAAGTTGGCGTGCGAGTCGGCTGGGGCCTGAATGAGGATGCCGCCAATTCCTTTACGAACGTGGGGTTTGGCCTGCGATTTTAGAGCGGTTCCGGAGTGTGTGACGGGCCTCGATGCGTCGCGTAATAATCGGCACAATCGTTAAGGTTTGCCCGATCTGACAGCCGATGAAAGACTCGCGACGGCCCCTTTTCGATGAGGGATGACGTACGCCGTTCTTTCGCTCCCGCCTGGGGTCTCGCCGACATCCGCAATCCACTGTCTGAACGGGTGCCATGACATGTATCGACCGGATCATGGCCGGCAACGTTTTCGAGAATCGGGATTTGCGAAGTGCGGGTGTCTTCTGCAGAATCTGACCTTGGTACTTTCGTCATGCATTTTGACTTTGCCAGCCACGGCACAGGACGCAATCGAGAATCGCCAGGAGGCTCCTGAGAACTCATCGTTCCAGCATGAGTCGACAAGCCAAAGCGGGTTTTCGAGTGTTGAGTCGATGCTCTCTCAGCCGTCGCTGCAAGGGAATCTGAATGCCGGATTCTCTGAGACAGATATCCACGTCAACGGCCAATTCGACTTTAACCACTTCCCGCCCGATTTCCTCTCCGGGACAGTGATTCGCAGCGATCGACTTGTCGCGAAGATTGGGGGGTATCTCAAGGCGGATCTGATCCGCGACTTTGACCCCATTGATTCAACGGACCAGTTTGACACGACAACGATCCCGGTCGGAGCACCTGATCGAACAAATTCCCGCTTTCACGCCCGTCAGACCCGACTCAACCTTGATACACGCTGGTTCGTACCTGGTGAAGAGTCCGTACGACTGATGGTCGAAGGGGATTTTTTCGGAGATAACAATACACTTCGACTTCGACACGCTTATGGCGAACGCGGTCAATGGCTGATCGGCCAGACCTGGTCCACACTCGCACATCGAGCAGCATTGCCCAATACGCTGGATGTTGTCGGTGATGTGGCGAGTGTCGGCCGTCGACAGACTCAGGTGCGATGGACGCTGCCACTGATTGACGACACTCTGAAGTTCTCGGCTGCCCTGGAAGATTCGACGGTGCAGGTCGAAGATGAGTTTCTGGCCTTTGGGGATCCCCGTTCTCCGTTCCCCGACGCGATCCTGCGACTGAGATTCGTGGAGGAATCAGTTCAATTCCAGATTGCCGGCGTGGTTCGACAACTCGGTTTTCAGCCCACGAATCTGCCGGTCAGAACATTTACCGGCGGCGGGATCAATGGCACCGGACTTTTGGATCTCACAGATGACGATCGCATCTACGGCGGCATTCTCTGGGGGAGCGGGATCGGCAGTTATCGAGATCTGCCGGATCTCGCACCTGTCAGTGCCACGCAGGGAGTAGCTCTCGAATCGCTCGCCTGGTACGTCGGCCTGAAACATCAATGGATGGACGGGTTGTCGTCAAACTTCACGTGCAGCGCGGGTCACGTGGAAAACACGGTGTTTCAGTCAACCGATGCGCTATCAGAGAATCGTTACCTGGCCGCCAACCTGATCTGGCAGCCGCGTGAACACGGATTCATCGGCATTGAGTATCTCTGGGGATCCCGTCAGAACCGTGATAGCAATGCAGACGATGCCAACCGTCTCATGATGAGCGTCGGGTTCATACTTCCATAACGGAACAGTCGATGCACACCAACCCGCAGCGTCAGTTTTGAAGTTGTGCTGTTTTTCAGAGCTGAAGGCCCGACAGGATGTAGCCAATGGCGCAAGCCACTGGAACTTGTGAATTGATTGCGATCAGCCCTGAAAGGCAACGCCGTGAACGATTTTCCATAGGGAAAACACAGTGCGGCGTTTTACGCTGAAGGCGTTCCACTCCAAAGCCTGGGGTCAGTAATTCGCGAAAGCGAATGCGCCACCCCAGGAAACTCAGCCCATGGGATTTGAACACTGAAAGTGTTCCACAACGTTTCTTGTGCAACGCTTTCAGCGTAGTTTTTCGGTCGGGGATCGCCAACCTGGGGTGGCGCTCGACGGCTTCACCGTCTCACTGACCCCAGGCTTTGGAATACAACGCTTGCAGCGTAAACACCGTCCAGCTACTCGCTTTTTGCTGCCCGAAATCCTTCACGGCGTTGCCTGAAAGCGCGACATGCGCCAACTCATGTTGCCCTTCGGGGCTCTCGAGATTCAACGTTCTGCAACCAGTGGATCACGCCCCACGATTCAAGGTTTCAAATCCCATTCCTTGAGTTTCTTCGCCGCCGTGCCGAACGGGCCCAGCTGATACACGGCGGCGCCGGCAGGCGAGAATGTGAAGTTCTCAAACGGTTCGGCGATCATCTTGTCGAGATCCGCTGTCGGCGCGTTGCCGGTGCTGACATGCGGATTGAACTTCTCTCCTGCCCCGATCTGCTCAAACTTCGACACATAATCAATGATGGCCGTGTCGATGGCGGGATTATTGTGCCCAGAAGTGAATGCGTCGATGGGTCCGCCTCTCAAGTTAAACGGCGCCGCTGCCGCGATGATGTCCGCCTGCAGCTTGAGGATCTCCGGTGTGGGCTTCGCGCAGATGCCGGCGACGCCGAGTCCGCCACCGGCCGGGATGTAATAGATTTTGAAAGCCTCCAGCTTCATCGCAGTGACGTTGGATGCGGCGAGCACTTTTTCTTCGGCGGTGTAGAGCTTGTCCAGGTCGGCAGTCAGGACAAAACACTGGAGTATCGTAATGTGCGGCGTATGCGTCGCATCCAGAGCGAAGCCCTTCGGGAAAACCCTGAGCAGGCGGGCGTTGTTCGCGGCGGGATGCCGTAGGCTGCTTCCGCCCACGGACGCATGAACTCGATACCGCCGCCGGAAACGATGAACGTCTTGAATCCATTTGCGCGGAAATACGCAAGCAGTTCCAGCATCGGCTGATAAACGAGTTCATTGTACGGCCGTTGGAATCGCGGATGTTTGGCGGTCGCGAGCCAGTCTATGACGGTGACCTCGAATTCCTCGGTGGTCATGCCGGCGTGTGTAGCCATCACAATCTGGAAAATCGCCGGTTCGCCCCCCGCCAGGGCATTCTTCACGTCGCCTTTGAGCAGCGAGGCGAACGGTTCCTTGTCTTTCCATTCCGGATGCTGCGGCGCGAGTGCCTTGACTCGGTCGAGCGCAAAGGCGAGTTGAAAATACATCGGCTGCTCAGCCCAAAGGCAGCCGTCGTTGTCGAATGTGGCAATCCGCTCGGCGACAGGTACCCAGTCCGATGAGCCTTCCTTTGTGACCTTTTCGACAAACGCGACAATGGACTTCTTCGGCGCAGTGTCGTGCCAGGAGGGGAGGGCATCGTCGGCACGAACAACGTTGGTAGTACAGGACACGACGCATGCGAGTATTGCAGCGGTGAGGTTTTGTCGGTGGTTTATTCTCATGGTCGTGCCGTCACAGGAATTGATTAAAAATCAGGCCGCACCGGTTAACGAGACCGGTGCGGCCTGAATGAAATGACTGAGCGGCTATGACCGTCAGGGTTAGTGCTTGCCACCTTCCTGCAGCTTCTGCAGCACTTGATCGAGCGAGAAACTGCCGGGCTTCTGACGCGGAGGATACTCGATGTAGGTTTTCAGGTGCGCGCCTACATAAGCCTGGGCCGGGACGAGCGCGAAGGCGTGCTCGACGCGCCACCGGTCATATTCTCCGGAGTCCGTCTGCGCTCGCTCGAATGGGTCGGCCTTGATGTCGAACAGCTTCGGAAAGCGCAATGGCACGAGCGGATCCTGCCACACGTCGAGACCTTCGGCGCGCTGCTCCAGGAAAACGAGTTTCCATCGCTCGTAACGCAGTCCGGCGAGATTGCCGTCGTCAGTCCAGTAGAAGTATTCATTGCGCTTACCGGGGCCGGTTCCGGCGAGCACGTCGCGTTGGTCGTAGCCATCGAGGTGGACCTTGAAAGTCTTGCCTGCTGCCTCATAGCCACTCAGCAGTTTTTCCTTCACCGCCGGTTCGCCGGCGGCGGCGACGAGTGTGGGTACAAAGTCTTCATGCGAGGTGATATGGTTGATCTCGGTACCAGGCTTGATGACGCCTGGCCAGCGCATCACAAGCGGCACGCGATAGACACTTCCCAGTTGTTGTTCTTCTCGCCCTTGAATGTCGTCGTGCCGCCATCGGGCCACGAAAAGACCTCCGCCCCGTTGTCAGTCGTCCAGACGACGATGGTGTTGTCGGCGATGCCGAGGTCATCCAGCTTTTTCAATAGCTGGCCGACCATACCATCCATCTCCACCATTCCATCGGCCTCAATACCCAGACCGGTCTTCCCCTTCGATTCCGGTTTGAGAAAAGTGTAGATGTGCATGCGGGTCGAGTTGAACCAGGAAAAGAACGGCTTCCCGGCCTTGACCTGCCGCTCCATGAAGTCGAGTTGCGCCGCGAGAAACTCTTCGTCCACAGTCTCCATGCGCTTCTTCGTCAGCGGACCGGTGTCCTCAATGGTCTGCTTGCCGACTTTACCAAAACGCGAGTCTTCGGTCGGGTCGTCCTTGTCGTTTGCCTTGCACTTCATGACCCCGCGCGGGCCGAATTTTGCGAGGAACTCGGGATTCTTCGGATAGTCCGGATGCTCCGGCTCATCCTCAGCGTTGAGGTGGTAGAGGTTGCCGAAGAATTCGTCGAACCCATGCACCGTCGGCAGATGCTCGTTGCGGTCGCCGAGGTGATTCTTCCCAAACTGTCCGGTGGCGTAGCCCTGCGGCTTGAGCAACTCGGCCAGCGAGGGATCTTTTTCCGAAAGACCTTCCTTCGCACCCGGCAGACCCACCTTCAGCAAACCCGTGCGGAAGCACGACTGCCCCG
>JANNGQ010000773.1:0-2306 GCA_031403975.1 Planctomycetota bacterium | reverse complement strand
CGCCAGGAGCGCGATGCCCCATTGGGGCACGCGTGCGTTGGTCGCTGCGAGGATGCCCAAAGCCAAAAGCGAGATCGCGGGAAACGAAAAGTCCCGCGCGCCCGCGTTCCACTGCGCGACTTCGCCAGCCACGAGCCACGCGCACGGCAGGATCCACAACACCGCGCGCCCCGCGGCCGGTCCCCGCAAGCCGGCGAATATTCCGAGCGCAACCACCGCCAGCACGTCATCGAGCGACAGTGCGAAATGGCCGATGCCGTCATAGACCGGCCCGAGTCCGGTGGTGACGAGATGGGCCTCGCTCGGGGAGGCACTCACGCAAAGCGCCAGCGCGGCGGCGACGATCGCGCGTGGGCGCCAGACACGTCGCACGATCAACGGATCGCTTGCCATAGAAACACGACGCCCGTCACGGCGATGCCGGCGCCGGCGCCGCGCAACAGGATGCGGCCCGTCGGCCAGCGATGCACGAGTCCCATGCCGATGCCCGCCGCGTGCAGCGTGCCGGTCGCGACGACGAACCCGATGCTGTAGAGCAGCGGGTCGCCGCCCGCGGGAAGTTCCGTGCCATGCGCGTGACCATGGAAAAGCCCAAACACCCCCACCAGCGCGGCCGCGATCCCCAGAGGCGGACGAAACTCTTTCCAGACCGCCGCTCCCAGCACAACAGCGGAAAGCGCAATGCCGATTTCCACGCCCGGCTCGCTGATTCCCATCAGTGCTCGTGCGATGAGCATCTGCTCGAATGTCGAAACGTATGCAGTTCCCCAGGTGACTGCCGACCAGATCATCAGGCTCAGACAAATCACATGTCGACGGCTGAATCGATCGGCGACGTATCCGCCTAGCGGGCTCAGGGCGGCGTAGACAAATTTAAATGACGCCAGCACGGTCCCCCAGTTCTTGTCGTTGCTGATCGACGGTATATCCCCCACAATCGAGAACTTCATTGATGCCAGCATTTGCCGATCGAGGTAGTTCAGCAGAGCCACCGGGAACAGGAGCAGCACGACCGTCCAGGCATAGTGCGAAACCGCGAGCGGGGCTTGTTCGGTTTCAGAGTTCATGCCAAAGTCTTCAGGAATTGCGACAAGGCGAAGAGGAATCGTTGATGCATGATGCGGCTTCGCAGCGAAATCGTCAAACCGCGTCACAAGCACGACGCGCCAATGAGTGGTACCGGTGTCGACCACTCGCTGGCGCGTCGTGCTTGTTTGAGGAATGTAATTGGCAACAATGTCACTACATGAACCAACCCTATCACACATTGCACTGGCAAGGCGACGCCAGCGGCTCGCTGACGCTCATCGACCAGACGCTGCTTCCGGAACGTTACACAGAGATCGAATGCCGTTCGGTCGAACAGATCTGGGAAGCCATCAAAGTGCTGCGGGTTCGCGGTGCTCCGGCAATCGGTGTGACGGCCGCTTACGGAGTTGTGCTGGCGTGCCAGACCCATCGGCGTGATTCCTCAACTGCTTTTCTCAGACGAGTCAACGAGGTGGCTGATTACCTCGCCACCAGCCGGCCGACCGCCGTCAATCTGTTCTGGGCACTGGACCGGCTGAGAAACGTTGCGGCGGAACATGCGATCCTGCCGGACGTCACGGCGGCAGCGATCCATGACCGGCTCTTCGAAGAAGCGCTGGCGATTGACCTCGAGGACAAAGTGATGTGCACGTCCATCGGGCAGCACGGAAGCCAACTGCTGTCATCCGGTATGTCGGTTCTGACGCACTGCAATGCCGGAGCCCTCGCGACAGCAGGCGACGGAACCGCGCTGTCCGTGATTTTCGCTGCCGTCGAGCAGGGGAAGCGGATTCATGTGTTTGCCGATGAGACTCGCCCGTTACTTCAGGGGGCTCGCCTGACGGCGTGGGAACTTCAGCGCCGAGGAATTCCGGTCACACTGATCTGTGACAGCATGGCTGCGCAGGTGATGAAAGAGGGCCGCGTCGACGTAGTGATCACGGGTGCCGATCGCATCGCTGCCAACGGGGACTCCGCCAACAAGATCGGAACATACGGAGTCGCCGTGCTGGCCAGACATCACAGCATTCCGTTCTGCGTCGCTGCTCCGTCGAGCACGTTTGATCTGAACATTGCGGATGGCAGTCAGATCCCGATTGAACAGCGCGACGCGGCGGAGATTACGCACAGCTTCGGTTGCCGAACGGCTCCGGACGGCATTGATGTCTACAATCCTGCCTTCGATGTCACTCCGGCTGAGCTGATCACTGCCATCATCACGGAACGAGGCCTCATCAACGGTCCGACAACGGATTCGATTCGAGATTTTATTCACC
>JANNGQ010000772.1:0-2652 GCA_031403975.1 Planctomycetota bacterium | reverse complement strand
AAGACCATCGACAACGACCTGGGACTGAACTATATCGATGAGCCGAACGACTGGGTCCGCAAGCCGAAGGAGGATGCGCCGGGGTATACCGAACAACGGGTCACTTCCCGCGACACGCTGCTGCTGGAAGACATCGTTAATTACGCCACGCCGGGCTATGCGACCGCTGTTTTCGTCGTCGCGCAGAATATTGAGCGACTGCGGTCAACCGCGGAAAGTCATCGCCGGATTGCCATCGTGGAAGTCATGGGCCGGCAGTCCGGCTACATCGCGCTGGGTGCCGCGTATGCACAACCGGACATCATTCTGATCCCGGAGGTCCCGGTCAACCCGGAGCAGCTCGCGGCCAGGGTCACGCAGCTGTTCGAACTGCAGCAGCATGTGATGATTGTCGTCGGGGAAGGTGTGAAGAACGCCGACGGGGAGGAACTGGGTGCCGCCTTGCCCACATTCGATCCTGCCGGCAACATTCGTTACAGCGGTGCCGCCGATGCGCTCGGAGCCATCCTGCACAAGATGCTGGGCGAAGATCTCTTCAGCGACACGCGGACTTTTGAACCGGCATCGTCCCCCATGTTCAGCCGCAAAATCGGACACACGCAGCGAGGCGGCCGTCCGATTCTGTTTGACCGCTTCTATGCCTCGCAGCTGGGCGGCAAAGCGGTGGATCTGCTGGCGGACGGCGAAAACAACGAAATCGCTACGCTGCAATACCGCCCGGACTCCGGCTTCGTTCTCAGCTCTGTTTCGGCGAACAAACTCCGCGATCAGTGGGGTGAAATCCATCCGCGGGAAGTTCATCCATCTTTGTACGACGCTCGCCGGATGCAGCTGTCGCAGTTCGGAATCGATTACCTGAAACCGATCTTCACAAACGCAATCGGCTCGGATGACGTTGAGTGCATCCGGACGCAGATGTTCAGCGCCGGCAGTCTGAGTAACCGCTACCAGAGCGTAAATACCGACATCCGGAAGAGAATCCGCTACCTGTAGGATGGGCTTCGCGATGAGTCCATGGGTCCCCGGCTATCACGCTGATCAGAATTCGCCGATGACGTGACCGTCGCGGCGGTCGGAGAGGCGTTGCAGAGTGCCGGTGCCATCTGCTTTGGAGTCGATGTCTTCACGAATCAGGCGTACTGAACCGTCGCAGATCAGAATGTTGACCGCTCTTTCATGGCGGGAAGAGAACCCGGCATACGACTTATTCAGGGCCGACAGAAAGTTCATGTCGGTGACTGCATCATTGTCCGAACGGTTCGATCGCACTCCGATCCAGAGCCCGGCACCACTGCGGGCAGAGCGTTCGCTGACCATCGCCGTGTTGGAGGTGCCGTCGGTGATGTCTCGAAAATTGGTATTCGAATTCACACAAAAGATTCCGTTTGTCTTCGTCGGAGTGGCAACAGCTCCAGGCCAGAACTGCTCGGCACTGGATTCGTACCATCGAGGCAGCAGATCGGGACCGAAATTGCCCGAGTAGTTGGACGTGCCGAAGCCATCGCGAAATGAATTCTGCGGTCCCGTTGTGTCCATTGGACACAGATAAGCCGGTAGCTCCGTCTGCGACAGCTTTGCATTGTCCGGCCATTCGGGAACGGTGCTGTGATCCCGTGTGTAAATCTGTTGGTAGAGCGCAGCATGTTCCACAAACGGAAGAATACTCGTCTGCCATCCCATCCACGATGGCGAATCGGCCTGCGGGAACCTGGCGTACCAGGCACCTGGAAGACCGTTGTAGGTGTCGTGATAATTGTGAAGAGCGAGCCCGATCATCTTCAGATTGTTCTTGCAGGTCGTCGCTCGTGATTGCTGGCGGGCGCGCTGAATCGCAGGCGCGGCAAGACTGACGGCGATGAACACCAGTCCGGCGACGACAAGGACTTCGATCAGCGTGAATCCGGGGCGTCGGCTGTATTGCAGGTTCCGCATGTCTGACTCCTGACTGTATGGACGGATCTGGAGACCCGTCCGATGAAACAACTATTCCGGTCTGTTATTCCGGTCGTACCAACGAACTCAGCCGCCAGTCGCTGCCGACTTTTTCGAGGACGATGTCGGACGAGAGAGTCTCTCCCGAAGGTTCCCGAGCGAGGGCCTTATCCAGTTCACCAGCCAGGCCGACTGTGGCGTCAAAGAACCTCCAGGAGTTGCCGATCTTCGAAAAGCGAACTTCCCGCTTACCCGCTTCGAGCGATTCTTCAGCCTCACCGCGATCGTCGTCCTGCCGATTCGCCGGAATGACATCATTCGGAAGCCGATATGTGGCGGTTGTCCCGTCAACCGTCGCCTTCTCTGACTGGATGGCCATCAGATCTTCAATCATCCGGTCGACCATCGGCGAATCTTTCTTCAGCGATGACACCATTCCGTGCCAGCGGTCGTCCGCCTTCATCATGCTGATCGTCGACGGCGGAAACATGTTCTGCATGAAGCGTTCGTATTGACCGGCTTCCAGATCACGGATCGCTGCGGCAAGGACTTTCTTCAAGTCGTTCCCGTATCCGTCGCCCGCGTCTGGCGTTTCTGAGTAGGGATTCAACACCGCCGGGACTTCAACAACCGAGACGTTCCGAAACTTGGCGATCCGTCCGCCAGCGTCCATTTGAGGCTCGATGTCCTGCATGGTTTTCAGACGAACCGACAACGATC
>JANNGQ010000771.1:0-2192 GCA_031403975.1 Planctomycetota bacterium | reverse complement strand
ATAGGAAATCCACGATCCCATACTGGGACGACCAGGAAGCTGGCTGCCCGTCGTGATAAAGGTGATCGCCGGATCGTGGTTGATCGCTTCGGTGCTGACGGTCTTGACGATACAGATGTCATCCACGATCGACG
Organism: Planctomycetota bacterium; assembly: GCA_031403975.1. Taxonomy (GTDB): domain Bacteria; phylum Planctomycetota; class Planctomycetia; order Planctomycetales; family Planctomycetaceae; genus SXXK01. The sequence continues at coordinate 2,058 of JANNGQ010000771.1, read as the reverse complement.
CAATATTCGGCAGCAGTTCACTGATCCAGGCGCCGTGTTGCCCGTGGCGGGAGAAACGGAAGATCGACGGGGCACACGGCAGGCGAGTCTGGCCGGATGTCATCGTCGTGATCCGCTGTCCCTTGCGGACACTCTCCGGCAGATCCTTGTCAAAGAATTCCGCGAGCTTCGGCTTATAGTCGTACAAGTCCAGCTGCGACGGTGCGTCGGCCATGAACAGCCAGATGACTCGCTTCGCGGTGGCCGGATGGTGCAGCCTGGGCATTTCGCCGAAAGACGTTGCGTCGCTGCCTGCGAACAGTTCCGGATTCAGTACAGACGCCAGCGCGGCACTGCCGATTCCCGCCGCGGCCTGACCAAAGAAGTACCGCCGCGTTTGCTGCAGGGCGTGATGGGTGAATGAGTTCATGGAAGTTCCTGATGAAATGAGTTTCCCGTAGCCGAAGTCGTGAGACTTCGGTTGTTCGTGCGTCACCGAAGTCTCACGACTTTGGCTACCGGACGAGCAGCGCAGCCGATCGCCTTTACGAATCTGATTTATCCCTTCGTGATGGTCTCATCCAGATTCAGCATCAGATTGGCCATCATCGTCATTGCGGCGTGTTCGGCGGGATCAAGACCTTCGGCCTTCAGTGAAGCGCCGATCACGAGCAGCTTGTCGGCCTCGGCCGAGTTCTGCCGGTAGTGAGCCAGCTGACTGGTATACACGCGCGTCAGAATTGTCAGCTCATGATCGGATGGCATTCTTGCTGTACACACACGGAACCCGAATGTCAGCTTTGATTCCGCAGAATCGCCGCCCAGTCTCAGCATGCGAGCCGCCAGCTGCCTCGATGCTTCGACGTATTGTTCATCGTTCATCAGCACCAAAGCCTGAAGCGGCGTGTTTGTACGGGCTCGGCGCGCGACACACGTCTCCCGTGACGGTGCGTCGAAAGCCATCAGCGACGGCGGAGGCGCTGTACGTTTCCAGAAGGTGTAGAGACTGCGACGGTAAAGGGCTTCACCCGAGTCCCGCTTGTAGTTCTGAGTCGTGCTGCCGACAAACGCGACGGACTCCCAGATTCCGTCCGGCTGATACGGCTTGACGCTCTTTCCGCCGAACTGTTCTGTCAGCAAACCGCTCATCGCCAGGGCGCTGTCGCGCACGACTTCTGCATCCAGGCGAAAGCGGGGACCACGAGCCAGCAGTTCGTTACCGGGATCTGACTGCAGCCGTTCGGGAGTTATCATTGAACTCTGCCGATAAGTCCCGGACATCACAATCAGTTTCTGAAGAGCTTTAATGTTCCAGCCGCTCTCGATGAATTCAACCGCCAGCCAGTCGAGTAGTTCCGGATGAGTCGGCCATTGCCCCTGCGTCCCGAAATCTTCCGCCGTCTTCACGATGCCGACGCCGAAATACTGCTGCCAGTAACGGTTCACTGCGACTCGTGCTGTCAGAGGATGCGACGGATCCACCAGCCACTTCGCCAGTCCCAGGCGGTTTCGCGGTGCATCCTGTGGCAGCGGAGGAAAGGCCGAGGGAACATCGGCTACTACTTTCTCGCCGGGCAGGTTGTATTCGCCGCGTTTCAGTACAAACGTTTCGCGCGGCGTCGCGAGGTCCTCCATAATCATGGTAATCGCGATCGCAGCTTCCGTTTCACTGCGCTGCTCCGCCAGTTCGTCGATCTGCTTCTGCAGAGGCTCAAACGCAGCGCGGGTTTTCGGATGAATGAACTGCACGAAGTGATCGCGGATCAACTTCGACTGCTCCGGCGTTCGTTGATCGACCACTTTGATCGCGTCTCGCACCGGCTGCGGAACTGCCGATTTCTCAAGCCCACGATCATTGGCTTCCCAGGCAGCCAGCGATTCAAATGACGGACTGCCCTGATTGGTTTTCGTGAGGCTTCCCGCATGATCCCAATACGCCAGCCCGCCGAATTGCGTGAACGCCCAGCCGTTGAGCTCCGTTCCCGGTTTCAGGCCGACATGTGCCGCCTCGACTTCCAGTCGAACCCACTGGCCGGTCGGCGGCAGCGGTCCCATCGGGCGATGATTCTCGCCGGTTCC
>JANNGQ010000770.1:0-3976 GCA_031403975.1 Planctomycetota bacterium | reverse complement strand
AGGTTCAGTTCGGCCAGACTCTTGTTGAGTTTTTCTTCCAGTTCCATGTCAACCGGCGAATAGCCGGTGGCTTCCATCATGCCGCGGAGACCGCCCTCCGGTCCCGATTCCGGTCCCGGTTCACGAAACGTGATGAAGCAGTTCAAGTGCTTTCTCAGGATCTTGGCTGCTTCGACCAGCGCCATTTCCGGCGAGATCGTCCCGTTGGTCCACATTTCCATGATCAGTTTGTCATAGTTGGTCCTCTGCCCGACGCGCGTCTCTTCAATCAGGTGACGAACACGGCTGACCGGAGAAAACGCTGCATCCAATGGAATGATGCCGACTTCAGGCTCGTGCTGATACTGCTCAGAGGCAGGCACATAACCGCGACCGTTCTCAGCCGTCATTTCCACATGAAACGGGACATCATCCGTCATCGTGGCGATCACAAGATCCCGGTTAATGACCTCAATCTGGTCATCACAGATAACGTCTGCACCCGTCACGACACCACGCGTGTTCTTTTCTATCTTCAGCATCTTGCTGGAGGCGCTGTGGTTCTTGATCACCAGCGACTTCAGATTCAGACAAATATCCGTGACATCCTCGACTACACCCGGAATGGTCGTAAACTCATGCTGCACACCCTGAATCCGCGCCCGGGTCACAGCCGAGCCTTCAAGACTTGACAGCAGAATCCGACGAAGACTGTTCCCGACCGTTGCGCCGAATCCGCGTTCGAATGGTTCTGCAACAAACCGACCGTACGTCGCCGTACGGGTCTCACGATCCACAGCGACACGACTTGGCAACTCAAGACCACGCCAGCGAATTCTCATCTTTGCCCCCAGAATACACTATTCAATTCACGTCAGCCCAGACAGCAGAAATCACACGCGACGCCGCTTAGGAGGTCGACAGCCATTGTGAGGCAACGGAGTCACATCTTCAATTGACTTGATAGACATCCCGGACACCTGCAGACCGGTAATCGCACTTTCTCTGCCAGCACCCGGTCCTTTCACGCGAATCTCAACTTCCCGAACACCGACTTTGGACGCCTTCTCAGCAACGGTTTCCGCCGCGCGCTGGGCTGCGAACGGTGTGCTCTTCCGGCTGCCTTTGAACCCCACCGTGCCGGCTGTGGCCCAGCAAATCACGTCGCCTCCGGCATCCGTCATTGTGACGATCGTGTTGTTGAACGAAGCCTTGATATAGACAATGCCCTTGTTCACATTACGACGGATTTTTTTCTTCTTAACCTTTGCCACGCCTGTCTCTCATTCCGCAAACAAACCCAAAACAAAAATCCCCAGACGCCTGACCGGTGAAACAGCATCAATGCTTCAGGTCTTTCACGCCCTTCTTCCCCGCAACGGTCTTTTTTCGTCCTTTGCGAGTCCTTGCATTCGTCTTGGTGCGCTGCCCCCGGACGGGCAGGCCCTTTCGATGACGTACACCGCGATAACACTGAATCTCACGCAGCCGTCCGATGTCCTGCTGAACCTTGCGGCGAAGAGGACCTTCCACCGTATAGTTCTTATCCAGGTGGTTCGTGATACGGCTGACTTCGTCTTCCGACAATTCCCCGGCGCGCTTGTGCGGATCGACACCAAGCTCGTAACAGATCTGCACAGCCAGGAAGGGCCCGATCCCGTAGAGATAGCCCAGCGAGATGTGAGTCGGCTTGTTGTTTGGAATATCTACGCCAAGAACGCGGGGCATCTAATAACTCCGGAACATTGACTCTTAAACCGGTTCATGCATGAAACTGAATCCATCAGCCCTGGCGCTGCTTGTGCCGGGGATTTGACGAACAGATCACGAAGATCCGGCCGCGCCGCCTGACAAGCTTGCAGTGATCACAGATTCGCTTAACGCTCGACCGAACTTTCATCGCATCACCATGATAAAATCGGCTCCAGGATGCACCCGGAGCAACACGCTATTTGTCCGAATCCAGAAGACCCGGGTAATTCCGCATCACAAGGTGCGAATCAATTTTCTGAACAAGATCCAGGGCCACAGAAACGATGATCAACAGTCCCGTTCCGCCAAAAAAACTGGCCGTCACATAGTCCTGCGTGATTGTATTCGAAATGATCGTGGGTATGACGGCGACAATTGCCAGAAACGCAGCACCTACATAAGTGATCCGCATCATCACTTGTTCCAGATGTGATGCTGTCCGCCCGCCCGGCCGGTAACCCGGTATGAAACTGCCGTTGTCCTTCAGGTTTTCCGCCATGTCTTTGGGGTTGAATGTAATAGCCGTCCAGAAATAGCAGAAGAAATAAATCAGGATAATGTAGGCCAGACTGTAGATGAAACCCTGTCCGGGTGAAAACGCACCTCCCAAAGTGCCGAACAATCTGCCTACCCCCGTGTCAGGACCAAATGCCCTTCCCAGCTGGCTGAACAGAAAAAACGGGATCATCAGCAGACTGGACGAGAAAATGATGGGCATCACGCCCGACTGATTCACGCGGAGCGGAAGCCACTGACGATTACCGCCCATCACTCGCCGACCCCGGACATGTTTAGCACTCTGGATCGGAATTCTGCGCTGACCCTGAGTAATAAACACAACGACCGCAATCACGCACACAAATACAGCTGCCATGACCAGCAGGCGCTCAATTCCGTAGTTCGATCCGATCGCCAGTCCGCCCTCCCGAATTCCATCCACCCACTTGCGGACAATCTCCGGCATTCTCGCGAGAATACCAGCCATGATCAGCAGGCTGATTCCGTTACCGATTCCGTAAGCGTCAATCTGTTCTCCGATCCACATCAGAAACACAGTCCCGGCTGTCATGACGACCGTGCCAAAAATAAGCCATCTGAGAGTGTTGTATCCTTCCAGAATTGTCGCCTGTCCCCCCCCACCACTGCGCATGGACCACATCAGGGCAAAGCTCTGAAAGACACAGACGACCACTGTCGCATACCTTGTATATTCATTCAGTCGGCGGCGCCCGGATTCGCCTTCTTTCTGAAGTTGCTCCAGAGGCGGATAAACGGTCGCCAGAAGCTGAAACACGATCGATGCCGTGATGTATGGCATGATTCCAAGACCAAACACGGATCCGTTCTGCAGTTCTGAAGCTGAAAACACAGAAACAGCCTGCAGCAGTCCACCAAGCCCCGTGCTTCCGCTCTGAGCATTCTCCATCAATTTGCCGATCGACGCATGATCGATAAACGGCAGCGTGATGTGATAACCCAGCCTGTAGACGGCCAGCAGTATGACGGTCAGAAAGATCTTCCGGCGCAGTTCAGGAACGCGAAACACGGTCAGTAGTTTAGCCAGCACTGCGCTTCTCCTTCCCGAGTCCGCACAAACGCGACACGATCCGATCAGGCACCGACAGGAATCCGTTCAATCGAACCGCCGGCGGCTGCAATCTTCTGCTCCGCCGACGTTGAAAACCGATGAGCCACGATTCTGAAATTCTTTGACAACTCGCCGTTGCCCAGAATCTTCAACTCGTCAAATGAAGTCCGCACAATACCCTTCTCGACGAGAATCCCGGGCGTAATCTCTGCTCCGGATTCAAACGACTCATTCAGGTCCCCGATGTTGACAACGGCAACGTCCGGAGCGAAGAACTTATTATTAAAACCGCGTTTCGCAACTCGACGGAACAACGGCATCTGTCCGCCCTGGAAACCGCGGCGACGCGATGATCCGGATCGACTGAAGAACCCCTTGTGACCTCGACCGGACGTCTTGCCGTGTCCGGATCCGATACCGCGACCAATTCGCTTCCGTGGCTTGCGAGGCTGGATACCAACCTGTACATCATTCAGAATCACAGTGACACCCCTCGCAGTCTTTCAATCTGTTCCCGCGTCCGAAGCTGTTTCAGTGCCTCAAACGTGGCTTTCACGAGATTCAACGCGAGAACGGTGTACAGCGACAGGCCGATCAGCAGGATGGCGGCAACCATCGTCGTCGGAGTCACGGGGCGATGTGGCATAGTCCCTCCAT
>JANNGQ010000769.1:0-10824 GCA_031403975.1 Planctomycetota bacterium | reverse complement strand
GCGAAGCGATGAGCCGCAGATGGTCTTTGCAAACCATGGAATAATGGTCGCGAAGCCAAATGAGCCTTCGCTAAAACGTTTGAGCGACGAACTGCTGAAAGACGTTGGGCCGGACCGCGAAGCACGCATCCAAAGGCACTTCCATCGAATGAGTCACCATCAGGAGCGACACTCGATGATCGCGACAGGTGTCCCGGATCAGATCGAGGATCAACTGCTGGTTCGCCGGATCGACGTTCGCTGTCGGTTCGTCCGCAAGCAGCAGCACCGGCTTGTTCGCCAGCGATCTTGCGACAGCGACTCGCTGTTGTTCGCCGACTGACAGCTTCTGAGGCGAGTGATTCAGGCGGTGACCGAGTCCGACTCGTTCAAGCAGTTGCTTCGCGAAAACCCGGTCAACCGGCTTTCCTGAAAACGACATTCCCAGCAGCACGTTCTCCAGCGCTGAAAACGCGGGCAACAGGTTAAAGGTCTGAAACACGATGCCGATTTTTGCAGCGCGATAGTGATCACGGACGACCTCCTGCATGGCGGCGATGTCCCGACCGTCGATCAGAACCCGCCCGGAATCCGGAGTCAGAATTCCTGAGATAATGTTCAGCAGCGTGGTTTTGCCTCCGCCGCTGGCTCCCAGGAGCGCGACGTGTTCGCCCTGAGTCATCTCAAAGCGTTCGATCCCCAGCACTGGCAGCTTTCGGCCGCCCGGTTCCCGATAGGACTTGCGGACTCGTTCCAGCAACAATGACATTCGACTTCCCAGAATGAGTAAATCGTGGTTTCGGCAGAACCATCGTCCGGTCGACCGCTCCGGAGTGCAACGGAGTGTACGCCAAACAGGTCGAGGACTCGAAATGGTTTTATGACTTCCTCGTTTCATTGGCATTTGGCGACCTCAACGTCCGTATTCTTGTTTGAATCGCAGTCGAAACCGCTCACGGGTTAAACGCAGGAATTGATGGTCCGTGACGTAGCCTGACGCGGTGTGATTCCTCACAATGACGCTCCTTGAACCTGTTGAGTTCTGTCGTCCATGACGCCTTGCCGGAAAGCCTTGTCATGTCATCACCCGTCTCTGCTGAGCAACTGTGCTCCACAAAATGCTTGCCCTGCGAAGGCGGCGTCCCGAAACTCTCGCCGGAAGAAGCAACGGCGCAACTCGCTGTCCTGACCGGCTGGGAATTGCTGTCGGGACCTGATCGAATCCGAAAATCGTGGACAGTCAAACACTTCATGGCAGGCTTGGAATTCTTCGGAAAGGTCGCCGAGGTGGCGGAAGCCGAAGGTCACCATCCGGACCTGCACCTGGTCGGTTACCGCAATGCATCGATCGAAATCTGGACTCATGCAATTCAGGGTTTGTCATTGAACGACTTCATTCTGGCGGCCAGAATCGACCAGCTTCCGATCCGGCTTCGTGCGACTTAGGAATCCCCCGTGGCTCGGTTCCCCAGAATGTGCAACGTCATCCAGCGGTTTGAGAGCCCGAAGGTCGCCGACATTCCGGCGACCGTCAGGGCTCAGATGAAATCGCTGAATCTGCAGACTTCGATCCGTCCCGGCCAGACTGTGGCCCTGACCGCGGGCAGCCGCGGCGTTGCGAACATCGGATTGATCCTGCGAGAAATCGCCGCGCATTTCACGGCAATCGGAGCGAAGCCGTTTATCGTGCCGGCGATGGGCAGCCACGGCGGCGGCAATGTCCCGGGACAACTGAAAATGCTCGCCAGCCTGGGTGTCACCGAGGAGTCCGTTGGCGTCCCGATCCGGGCCACGATGGAGACTGTGATCGTGGCACAGACCTCAAACGGACTGCCCGTGCATTTCGACAAGTTTGCATCGGAAGCCGATCATGTGTTTATTGTAAACCGTGTCAAGCCGCACACACGGTTCGTCGGCCCGGTTGAATCCGGACTTCACAAAATGATGCTGATCGGGCTGGGCAAGCACGAAGGTGCCAAAATCTATCATCGTGCCATTCTGGAGATGAGTTTCCCCGAGATCATCGCGGCCGTCGCTGAACAGGTGCTTCAGGTCTGCCGAGTCTGCGGTGGCATGGCGATTATTGAAAATGCCGAGGACGAAACGGCAATGCTTGAAGCCGTGCTGCCCGAAGCATTCGGAACCCGCGAATCCGAACTGCTGAAACTTGCGAATCAGTGGCTGCCGAGTCTGCCGTTTCCTGATGTGGATCTGTTGATCGTGGACCGCATCGGCAAGAACATCAGCGGCGTCGGCATGGACTCCAACGTCATCGGCCGTAAGTTCTTCGATCACATGGCGACGCCGGAGGATCGCGCCCGCTGTCGACGGATTGTCGTCCGCTCACTGACCAAAGAAACATACGGCAACGCGACTGGAATCGGTATCGCGGAATTCACGACTCAGCGCTGCGTCGATCAGATCGATCCGGAGGCGACTCGCATCAACTGCATCACCGGCCTGCATCCAGAAGCGGCGATGATCCCGATTACATTGCCGAACGACGCTCAGGCTGTTGAATGTGCACTGCAGACGATCGGCCTGATCCAGCCTGAACACGCCCGCGTGATGCAGATCTCCGACACTCTGCATCTGACTCACGTCCGGGTCTCGGAAGCATACTTTGATGATGTCCGTAACAGCCCGCATGTCCGCTTCAATGGTGAACCGTTCGACTTCCCTGTTGATTCCGACGGTTTACTGCAGGACGTTGGACATTGATTTTTCCCGCCACCGGGTTTACTCCGGTGGTTCAACGGCGTTTGCGCTACTTGCGACTGGCGCACAATCCGCTAAACCACCGGGACGAGCCCGGTGGCGATTGAATCACTGACTCTTTCATTTCCACGAAGGCCCTGCCATGAATCCCACCCGACGCAACTTCCTGGCGGTATCAGCGTCAGCCGCTGCCCTTGCTGCTCCAGCATCCGCAGCCGCCAGACATGCTGACGCCAAGCCTGTCATCCTCGGAGTCATGGGCGTCAGCCGCGGTTCCGCCCTGGCACAGACGTTTGCGGATCTGCCGAATGTCGAAGTCCGCTACATCTGTGATATCGACAGCAAACGCCTGGAGACATTTCGTGAATCCTTTGCAGCGAAGGTCGACTACGACGTCAAGGCCGTTGCCGACTTCCGCCGGATTCTGGACGATCCGCAGGTGGATGCCCTCGTCTGTGCCGCACCGAATCACTGGCATGCTCCGGCGGGAATCCTCGCATGTTCCGCCGGCAAACATGCCTACATCGAAAAGCCCTGCTGCCACAATCCTCGTGAAGGCGAACTGCTGATTCAGGCAGCCCGCAAACACAATCGCTGCGTCCAGATGGGCAATCAGCGCCGGAGCGGCGAAAAGACGGCGGAAGCGATAAAGCTGCTCCATGAAGGCCGCATCGGACGAGTTTACTACAGTCGGAGCTGGTACGCCGCCAACCGCGGCCCGATCGGCACGGGAACGCCCGCGGAAGTGCCGCCAAATGTCGATTATGACCTGTGGCAAGGCCCCGCTCCAAGGCAGCCATTCACATCCAACCGGCTGCATTACAACTGGCACTGGGTCTGGCATTACGGCAACGGAGAACTCGGCAACAACGGTATCCATTCGATCGATCTATGCCGCTGGGGCCTGCAGGTCGATTATCCCGCGCGTGTCGTTTCCTCCGGTGGTCGTCTTGTTTTCGACGATGACCAGCAAACTGCCGACACTCATGTCGTGTCGTTCGAATTTCCCGGCGAAAAGCAGATCGCCTGGGAATGCCTCAGCTGCAACCCTTATGGCATGGATGGATCGGGTTTTGGTGTCACGTTTCACGGTGAATCGGGTTCGCTGAGACTGAGCGAATGGGGCTACAGGCTGTACAATGAAAAGGGCAAGGAGGTTGCGTCGGTGGACGGAGTCGACGGCATGACGGCCCATGCCGACAACTTTATCGCCGCTATCCGGGCCGACGACCCGACGCTGCTCCATTCGGAAATCCAAGAAGGCCACAAGTCGACGCTTCTCTGTCACCTTGGCAACATCGCCCACCGCACCGGAGACGCCTTGAAATGCAATCCCGACAACGGCCATATCCTGCACAATGAGGATGCCATGAAACTCTGGGGACGAGAGTACGAACCCGGCTGGGAACCGGTTGTGTGACAGTCTTCCATCACTCCGCCACCGGGCTCGCCCCGGTCGTTCAACGGCTTGTGCGCTACTTTGCGAGTCCGACAATGGAGCCCGGCCCATTCAACATTCCGGTTCACATTCGCGAAGAATTGCCCCCGCCGGATGTGTTTGACCCGGTCCTCGAATGCTACAAGCGTAATGTGGATCGAAGCCTGCTGCGAGAGAACCTGAAGCTGACTCCACAGCAGCGTGCTGATAAATTCGCAGAGTTTCTGCTGGCGCTCGAACAGATCCGCGGTGCCGCGAGTCGTACAGCAGACAACAAGTCGACCAGTAAGTAACCGAACGACATGGCGACCTTGATCGAAAAGTTCCTCAGATTGTTCGCTGAGCATAAGGTTGACTGCATATTGATCGGCGGTTGGGCGGCAACACTGCACGGATCTATGCGTTCAACCGTCGACATCGATTTCATCTACTCCCGCGAGCCGGCGAATATCATCCGATTGGTTCAGAGCCTGTCCGATCTGTCACCCTACCTTCGCGGTGTGCCACCCGATTTGCCGTTCTGTTTTGATGAACGCACGATTCGGAACGGGCTGAATTTCACTCTGACCACAACGGGCGGAGACCTTGATCTGTTTGCGGAAGTTCCCGGCGGCAGAAACTACGAGGAACTGCTGCCGTTTACAGTCCTGATCCCACTCTACGGAGTCGAATGCCGTTGCGTGACGCTGGAGCGACTGATCCAGCTCAAACGAGCGGCCGGGCGTCCAAGGGACTTGGAAGCTCTTTCGGAACTTCAGGCTTTGCTGGAAGAACGCGACTTAGGGAGAGCATGATCGAACCGATTGCATGCTGGTGATCCGCGGTCCCGGTCGATGCCGCACCGCCACATTCCGAATCTGAAGGAAATGTTAGCAACCCTGGACCGGAATTCAGCGAGAATTTTCTGATTCAGGTGAGATACGTTTCGGAGCCAAAGGATCGAACCGCATGACAATCACGTCGTTTGCCTCCCCGACTTCGGTTTCCTGGGATGATTTTACTCCCGTCGGCAGCAAAATCCGTGACCCGCATGACGGCACGGACGTGGATGCACTGACGCAATATGAGTTCTTTATGCCGACACGTCCGGCACGCAGAGATGGCGCGATGTTCGCTTTGGATGATTCGTTGGTGCTGTTGATCACTCCTGATTGCCAGGTCTGGACGGGCGTGTCACAGACGGCGGCCCTGCTGTCACATGAGCAGTTCCATTACCACGTCGGTGTCGTCATTGCACGGGCCGCGGCCCGGCATTTCAACCGACTGCGAGCTTCGACGGAAGCTGGACTTCTGGCCGCTCTGACGGCTGCGTCTCAGCTGCACTTCGTGACGCGAAACAAGCTGCTTCAAAGCCGATACGATGTCGACACTCAGCACGGCACAAATGCCCACTATCAGAAACTCTGGAAAGACCGCATGGCGACATGCCTGGGCAACGCTGATGCGGACCAGCTCGGCGGGTTTTTCCTGTAACCTTGAATCTATCGACGACCATGAACAAGGGCGGCTTTGTAGTGGCTCACGATATTTCAAGGTCTCTCGATTCCGGTGATGAACCCGTCGCCGGATTCCTCAATCCGGGGAGAATGGAACATGGTCTGCCTCTCGACCGTACAGATCCTAAGCGTGTACTGCTGATACCACAGCTTCCGCCCGGCACTCTGCGCGGGAAGATGTTCGATGTGCTGCTTCCATGCGGCGGCAGAGTCGGCGTCTTTCCAGTAAGAAACGGTGATGCCCGTGCCTGCCTCATCACGGACCGATTCAACTCCGAGGAATCCTGGCTGCCGCTCGGCGAGTTCCGCCATTCTCGCGGCAGTCGCTGCATAGGCGATGCCATCATCCTGTCTGCGGTGCGAAGTAAAGATCACGGCTGTGTAGGGCGGTTCGGGCGTGTTGGCAAACATCCGACCTGGCTTTCTGAAAAGGCGTGGGCAGCAGATCGTAGCCAAGTCGCGCCGCGACTTTAATTCCCGTCCGGGTCTGACGGCCCGAAAAAAGCAGTCCCGTTCAACGGCAGTGCGGGCCATGAAACTGATCCGATCTGCATTTCGTTGCGAACATGCCTTACCGACGATGCCATGAAATCCGGACTGCCTGCGTCGTCGTATTTTGATCGGCGACCCCAGAGTTGTGCCAACGCGTCCTGATAGAGCAGCACCCATTCCTCGACGCGCGACTGCATCACACGGACAGAAGGCAACTGCTCGCGCGACAGCAGAACCAGATCGGGCTGCTGCATTTTGAGAGCTCGCGCTGGATCGAACGGCGGTGTGAGCGGACTGCGGTATCTGCGAGCCGGATCGGGCGGACCGAGCCAGAAGTCGAAGCAGACGTCCGTAATCTCCCTGGGATAACAGGTTTCAAACCGGCCATCGACCGCAACTCGGGACGGTGGACCAGAGCCACCATCCGCTGCAAAACATCCGATCGCGTACTGCGCCCAGTTGAACGTGACCAGCACTTTCCCGCGCAGATTCCGATCGTGCAGAAACTGCATGGCCGCGACCGGGTACTCGCTGCGTTCGACCGGCACGTCGGCCATTTTCGAATTCAGTCGGACAACATTGAACGCAACAACTCCAATGAGCGCCACGGTTCCCAGCACTCGGCGGCCAAAGCCTTCCGAACGGTGTACGTTTTCCTGCCACGTGCTTCGAACGTCCAATCTCTGCAGTTGGTTCCGGACGATTTCGATCACCGCGTGCAGATGACGAGGAATCCAAAAACCGCAAGCAATCGCAAGAATCGACAAATGCCGGCAATGACTGACTCCTTGCCACAGGAGCAGCGCCAGCAAAACTGTCTGTGCTGGGATCACGCGACGGCGATCCAGACCGAGACTGAGCGCCACGATCGCGATCAGCAGCCAGAAGTTGGTTGATTCACGACTCCAGAGTTCCAGCGGGCCCCAGTCGGCAATTTCCGGACGAGGCAGTTTCAGAGCATCCAGCATGAACTGCCACAGTCCGATGCCGTATGGGTTCAGCAGTGTGGCCGCAAACGAGGCTATCGTGATCAGTGTCAGCTTCAGCGGAATCTCTCGATGCGTCAGTCCGTTTCGCCACAGGAGCTGCAGACCGGTCACCGCATGACCCACACCAAGTATCGCCAGCCCTGCAGCGAAGCCTCCGTGGGAATTCGCCCAGAAGCACATCAATGGCGGCAGCAGCCAGAGTCCGAGGACTCGGGCTTCGCACGGCGACTGCATCTTACTGTTGTCCAGCCGCTCCGCCGGCTGGGATTCGCGCGTGGTATTGAGTGCCTCCGGCAGATTGTACTCAGCGCGCAACGCTCCGCCGACGGAGCGGCGGGCCAACCGTAAATCGCGGTCTGGCACGGAACCGAAACCACGAAAAACGTGCTGCCACAGCGCCAGCATCATGGCGAGGCAGGTGTAAGTCAGAATCTGAGGTCGGAAATGCCAGTGAAACTGAACGTTGGCTGCCACGACCGTAACGAGTATGGCAATTGACAGCCAGCCAGCCCCGGACTTTCGCGCTGAGTACATCATCAGTGCAAAGATCAGCGCGGCAAGGCTGAGTTTCATCCACGGCAGCCCGGCGGTTCCGAACGCATCCACGGTTCCCGCCAGCAGGAACTCGGCGATGTTTTCGTGATTCACCCAGGGGGCACCCTCGGCCGCGTAGGTCCATGTTGCGGTTCTCGGCAGCACACCGTCACGCAGGACTTCGCGACCGTACTGCACATGTCCCCAAAGATCCGGATCGGCGCAGTTGGTCGTGATCGTGGCCAGCCCGGTGGACAGAATGGCGGCAATGATCAGCGCAACACCAGGCCGGAAGTGCGACGGAAGGCGAAAGCAGGAGATGCGGAGCATGGCAGTGATTTCGATGCCGAAAATCAACTCGTGGTACGTCAGCCTGGGTTCCGGGGAGGTGTACCGCAGACGAATTGCCCGCAACCGTACCCCTTCGAATTGTCTCCGTTGCCGAATTGCATCAGGGCCGGGCGTTCACGTTGTCCGTCGGAAATGGCATGATCGGTTGTTACGATGCTGCCGGTTGTGATGGCGAGTGTTCCTCGATTCGGACCTGAGACTGATGACCGGCCTGACGATCGTGTGTTGTCTGATCGCGTTTGTCGTCGGCGGGATTCCGTTTGGCTATCTTGTCGGTCGACTGGTCCTGAAGGACGACATTCGAAACCACGGCAGCGGCAACATCGGCGCCACCAACGTCACGCGCATCATAGGCTGGAAGTGGGGAAGCGTCGTGCTTGTCCTTGATGCGCTCAAGGGCCTGCTGCCGACGCTCGGGACAAAGCTTCTGCTGGAGTCCCGCGGTGAATCCGAACACCTTCTGCTCGCTCAGATCGCCGTCGGAGTCTGCGCCATCGTCGGCCACATGTACCCGGTCTGGCTGAAGCTGCGCGGCGGAAAGGGCATTGCGACCGCTCTGGGAGTTATCCTGGTCATTGCTCCCATTGCGAGTGCCGTGTCCATCGCAACTTTTGCTGTTCTGGCATCGACAACTCAGATCATCGCTCTTGCATCGATCGCGGCAACCAGCGCCTTTGCGGTGACGCAGCTGACGCTGCTGGGCCGGACTGCTCTGGACCTGCACCAGATCCCGCTGACATTTTTCTCCATTCTCATGCCGGCGCTGATCATCTGGCGGCATCGCTCGAACATCCTGAGACTGTGGCGCGGACAGGAACACAGAATCACAGATCACAGTGACCACGGAATGTCGTAGGTCGGGTCAGGCACGGACATGACGACACGTTCGATATCGTCCTGCGTCAACGATCCGCTTGTCTCACTCTGCCGCTTCGCCCATACTTCCGTTTGCCCGAAACGTCACGCGGTGCGGCAGGAATGGAACTTATCAATCATCTGGACTCGGCAATCTGAGACCGCATGTCGGCACTTCTGGACGTTGACAATCTCGTTAAGTCCTATGGTTCACTGAAAGCCGTGGACGGATTGAGTTTCTCCGTTCAGCCGGGTGAAGCGTTTGGTCTGCTTGGCCCCAACGGAGCAGGCAAGTCGACCACGATGATGATGATCTGCGGCCTGCTGGAACCGGACTCCGGTACAGTCCGGCTTGACGGTCATCAACTCGACCGGCGACAACCGTCCAGCCGAATGAGAATGGGAGTCGTACCCCAGGATCTGGCGATTTACCCTGATCTGACGGCTCGCGAGAATCTGCATTTTTTTTCCGGACTGTATCGGCTGAAGGGCGAGCAGCGTCGCCGGCGGGTGGACGAAGCCCTGGACCGAATGGGCCTGACAGCACGGGCGGATGACTATGCCGCGACGTTCTCAGGCGGGATGAAACGACGTCTGAATTTTGCCGCGGCCGTCATGCACGATCCGGTGCTGCTGATTCTGGATGAACCCACCGTGGGCGTGGACCCTCAAAGCCGGGCACATCTGATCGAGTGCGTTCGCAGTCTGCAGCGCAGCGGCACAGCCGTGATTTACGCGAGTCATTATATGGAAGAAGTTCAGACCGTCTGCTCCCGTGCAGCGATTGTGGATCACGGCCGGATGCTGGCGTGTGATGCGATTCCGGAACTGCTGAAGCAGATTCCGTTCGAGGTTGAAATGCGCGTCGGCAAGGCGTCACTTCCGCAGAATCTGTCCCTCGGACCTTCAGTTACGATCGATCACGACGGCGATGATGCCATAGTGCGGATCAGTACGAAAGACGTGTCGACTGAGGCCGCACTGAATTACGAAGTCACGGGAATCCTGACGACTCTGGCGAAACACTCCATCAGTGTGCGGTCGATCCGGACTCAGGAGCCCAACCTGGAGCGGCTGTTTCTGAGGCTGACGGGGCATACATTGAGAGATTAGTTCTCCCACGAGCAAGGACACGGATCTGAACATCCTATGGACGCACTGAAAATCACCTGCAAGGACCTGCTGCTGCTTTCGCGCGATCGTCGCGCGCTGGTGATTCTGGTGGCGATGCCGATGGTCATCATTGCCATTGTGGGCTCATCGACCGGGCGTCTGCGTGCCAATCGAGAACAGAGCCGACAGGGGCTGACAATTGAAATTGCGGACTTCGACCAGTCAGAATCCTCGAAGCGACTCGGCGGATTCCTTGCGAGTTATGAAAACGTCCTGATTCGTCATGTGCTCGTTCCGTCCAGGGACGACGTGGTCCTGCGCGCTGAACTTGAGGCAGAACGGCCAACCGGAGAGACAGACGTCCGTCTGGTGATCGGTCCGGAGTTTGAATCGAACATCCGCAGCCTGAAGCCGGTTCAGCTCACATCTCCGGATGAGTCGACTCGCGGCACAGGACTTTCGGCAATCGACATTTCTCTGGTCAAGAATGAAACGGCGGTCGATCCGATGATGGAGGGTCTTACGAAGTCTCTGGTCCGGCTTTCGCTGCAGAACGCGATCCTGCCGATCGTCGCGGAAAAGATCCCCAATTTCCGTGGAGCTGCGCGTCGGTCAGTCATCCCGAAACCGTGGGAAGACTCAGAGCAGGCCGACGCCATGAAGTCGGATGTGGGGAACCGCGTGTACCAGTTCTTCATTCCCAGCTACACAGTGCTGTTCGTGTTCTTTCTGGTGAACATTATGGGCCGCTCGTTTCTTGATGAACGAGACACAGGAACACTGCGCCGGCTGAGGATCGCGCTCCGGTGGTGGAGCACTCACGCTCGCGAATGGAGGAGGTTGAGCTCCTGCCCTTCAG
>JANNGQ010000768.1:0-4551 GCA_031403975.1 Planctomycetota bacterium | reverse complement strand
CCGCAGATAGCCGACTCGCAGACTGGGAGAACGGGCGATCTGACCGCTGTCGAGTTCTTCTTCGCCAAGCAGAACCCTCAGCAGCGTTGACTTGCCGGCCCCGTTGCGGCCAATAAATCCAACCTTCTCATCCTCGTAAAGCGTGACGCTGGTCGAATCGAGCAGCATCTGGTCCCCGTAGCTTTTTATGGCGTCGGTCAGTTGAATCAGAACGGACATGAGAGCGAAAAAACCTGTGAACCGGGCAAGAATTGTCAAACAATCGGAGACGTGTACTCGCCCGTTCCAATGGCATCAAGTGCGCGTCTCCGGTTTTCCCGGCAGTGGGTGACTTCAAGGCGGCATAATTGTCAGCCCCACGAACGCGCCCAAAGATACCACCAGAACTGTGACCAGTATCATCTGCCAACCGGTTAATGCAAAGCGACGCCCCTCGGACCTAAGCTGCCGAAACTGGTCCTTGCCGATCCGACGCTTCAACCCCCAGGACAGCAGTGCCATTCCAATCAGCAGCAGGTGCCCATTGCGCGGCAGCCCCACACCGTGGGGGTTGAGCATCTGCCACAGCAGTGCCATCGCTTCCATAGAAATTGACAACACCCAGACAAGTAACGACAGAAACAACGGAGCGGATACCGTGACCGGTGAGCTCAACTTCGTATTTGACTCATCTATCGGCAACTGGTCGTCGGTCATTCTGCGATGCATCCTCTGAACCGGAAGCAGGTGACTCCAACTGCTGCCCGTCGTGTCGATAACTGACCGTAGATCGAATCCTCCGGTCGCTGTTCGCGCTGCAGCATTTCTGATGCCTGATCATCACCGACGAAGACTTCTTTCTTCGGATCGAATGTCCGCTTGCGGTCCAGGGACATGGCGATGTTTGCGAGATGGCAGGCACTGAGGGAACGGTGATGAGTCCAAGCGTCTGAAATGGTCTTGCCGCCGTCTTTGATGCAGTCGAAGAAGTTGTGCATGACCAGGCGCCATTTCAAATGTGAGATTTGAGATCTGCAGCCATCACAACGAAACGCAGAGGATACCGGCGTTCAGAATTCCGGCAAGGATCTACGGGCTTTGGGAGTTCGGTTTCCTCTTTCGCAGGCGTCCATTACCTTTCTGCACACCAGTTCTGAATCCTTTCCACCCGCGACCCTCTCATGAAATACGCACTTGTGATTCCCGACGGCGTTGCGGATGAACCGCAGCGGGAGTTGGGAGGTCTGACTCCGCTGCAGGCAGCGGAGATCCCTTACATGGACGAGGTGGCTCGTCGGGGAATCACCGGGCAGACTGACAACGTGCCTGCGTCGATGCCATCCGGAAGCGATGTCGGCACGATGAGCCTGTTCGGCTACAGCCCCCTGGAATTCCACACGGGACGCGCTCCGCTGGAGGCCGCCGCCCAGGGGATCGCGCTGGCTCCGGGTGACTGGGCTGTCCGCTGCAATCTGGTCAACGTCACCGACGGACGCATGACCAGTTTTACCGCGGGGCAGTTTCCAAGCCACCTCGCCCGCGAACTGATCATGCTGCTTCAGAAAGACCAATGCGGAGACAGTCACTGGAAGTATCACGCCGGAGTCAGCTATCGCAATCTTCTTCTGTATCGGGCCCGGGGTGCGACCGCTCCGTTTTCGAAACTGACTGAGAGTACTCCGCCGCACGATATCACTGATCAGCCGGTTGCCGCTTTTCTGCCGTCGGGGCCCGGATCAGAACAGCTGCGAGAGCTGATGGATCGCAGCAGGGAGTTGTTCGCCGACGTCGAATTGAATCGTCGACGTATAGAGGCCGCTGAACTGCCGGCAAACCAGATCTGGCTATGGGGACTCGGTCAACGCCCCGCGCTGGTGCCGTTTGTCGATCGATATGGAGTTCGCGGGGCTGTGATTACTGCTGTCGATCTGCTCAGAGGCATCGGAAAACTGCTGGGCTGGGATGTGATCGAAGTCCCGGGAGCGACGGGTTACCTTGACACAGACTATGCCGCCAAAGGCCGGGCCGCGATCGAAACACTGTCAAGACCGGATGTGGATTTCGTCGTCGTTCACGTGGAAGCGACGGACGAGGCATCTCACGAAGGACTTGTTGCAGAAAAAATCCGGGCCGTTGAGAACATCGACCGGTGCATTGTGGGGCCCCTGCATGCATGGCTGAAAGAACAGGGCGAATACCGGCTCCTGGTCTGTCCGGATCATCCGACTTTTCTTCGAACCAGGACCCACAGCCATGGGTACTGCCCGTTCGCAGCCTGCGGTAACGGCCTCAAATCCAATGGAGCGGAGAGTTACAGTGAGGTCACTGCCGCAGCGTCCGGGATCGTCCTCCCGGAAGGCTGGGATCTGATGGGACGATTTCTGGGCGAGGGCTTCGGGTTGTAGCGATTATGCTTCACGGGCACGCGCCAGTCTGATCTGTGTCGTCGACTCGCTCGTCCGGGAGAGGATCAATCCGCAGCGACAAAACCAACTCCTTAAATCACTCTGATTCTTGAAAATCCGCACCAACTCGAAGCGTCACCGAGGCAATCACGGGCTCAGAATCTGTCACCGTGCGTCCCCCTCTGACGCTTCAGGTTGGTGACGGCTGGATGACGTGCAGGAACGAAACTTCCGATTTGTTGGCTTCCTCCCATTCTGATTCTGGACGTGAATCGATGAACCTGTCATGTTTATGGGAATTCTCGGAGATTGTGTGAGGAAGTCCGGCGTCTTCAGACAAGTCCGGTGGGCCAGGATTGGCCCGTAGTGTTTCCAGTCCGCTGACTGAAACTGCTGACCTTTCAAGGATGCAGCGGTTCTGGATTCTGTACAACGAACGAGACATTGAAGTCTCCTTGTCCTGGTGAGCCTATGCCTGTTGTCGCCCGCAGCATTCCGATTCCGAGCGGCCTCCGTTCGGTCAGCCTTTTACCGCGAATCATGCTGCTGACGGTGGCGCTGACAGCCACAGGATCCGCGGCTGCTCAGGACGGCATTGCCCCTTCCACGCCGCAGGAATCCAGCGCGACTTCGGGCCAGCAACCGACTCCTCTGCCGGATGTCGTTCCCGCAGAATCGGTCCCGCACGAAGCTCCAGCGACTGCGGTTGCAGAGGGTTGCCTTCCGGAGATTCTGAAGCAGCATCAGCTGACCAAAACCCTGCGGGAAATGCGTAATCCGTTGCTTCCGCTTGCCGGAACGCCGGAGGCCGACAAGCTGAAGCAGGACTACGACAAGTTGAAGCGGGACTATGCTCTGCTCCTGACAAACGGCTTTGGTGCATCTGATGTCAAGAAGGTCCAGGATGTGCTCTCGTACCGCATTCTTCAGGCCACCGACGGGGATTTTGTCCTGAATCCCGCCAACATGCAGAACCTTCTGCAGGACGTCAAAAACGATGTTGCCAGGTGCGGCAATGATATTGGCAACGCGGCCAATCAGCGATCGCATCGCAGGAAATTCTGTCTGGAGGTTTTGACTGTCATTAAACAGCTGCTGTCCAACAATCTGGATTCACGCATTGCCGCGGTCAACATCATGCGGATGCTGTACGAAGTCAACCCTCCCGCAGGTGCGGACAAACCAATTCTGCTGAAGGAGTCACTGACAGCACTTCTGGAAGTGATGGCCGACAAAGAACAGCCGGATTCAGTCAAAGTGGCTGCCGCAAATTCACTCCGGAACATACTCAGAAACTGTGAGATGTCTCCTCAGGATCAGTGCAACATCAGCGACGCAATTGGTCTCGAACTGGCACGTCCCTGCTGCGAGTCCGCCTATCAGATGGTGCTGCTGGACACTCTGTTCGAAATCACAACACCAAGGCGCGTGATCAATCCCCTGGAGCCCACCGCATTCAAGCATTTTGCTGTCGTACTGAAGGACAAGACTCGACCGATTGAGGTGCGATGTCATGCGGCATTCGGAATCGGTCAGGCGGCGTACGATCCGAGTGTCAACTTTGAACCGTTTGCCTGGAAGATCGCAGAGCTGGCCCTCGAAACCGGCGTGGAGTTCACGAAAGCCAGGGACAATGCTGCAAAGTGGCAGGGCTGCGGTGCCGACCTGTTCTTCGCGTTTCGGCCATTCAACGCAGCGGCCGTCAACAAAGGCCTTCTGAACCGAGCCCCCCGTGCTCAGATCGTGGCCGGAGCTGCTCCGCTGGTTCTGACGACAGCCGTTGTCGTTCTGACAAACGCGAACGGAGTTGCCCTGGATGACCTCAAAGCCATCAGGACGTGGGCTGATGCCAACAAGCCGCAGAGCATGAAATGGTTCCCCGACGTACAGGGCGCGGTCTTCACCCTGGATTGACAGTCCCCGGGGATGAATCGCCGCGATCCGGTACATCCGCATCTTCTTCAATAATCTCCGCCGGCAGAGTGTTCAGCAGAAACTCGACGCGGCGCGCCCCGAGAAACAACGCGGCATGAGCTGGTTCAGAGATCTCGACGGAGCTGCCAGTCAGGGATGAATTTGCCGCTCGCAGCAGCTGTTTCAAAACGACCGGATGCCGCGAAACTTCCTGTCCGAACTTCACCAGACTCGTGTCCGTTGCCTGCAGCAT
>JANNGQ010000767.1:0-3480 GCA_031403975.1 Planctomycetota bacterium | reverse complement strand
GTTTTCGAAGCAGCAGACTGTCGTCGGGGACCAGCACATTTGCTCGTCGTCCCGCCATCTGTCGCGTCAGCGTGACGAAATCTGACTCCGGATCCTGTCCTCTCAGCGAAAGTTTCAGGCCACCTTTGCCATGCTGGTTCCCATGGCAGGTGCCGAGATTGCAGCCTGTCTTCGACAGCACCGCCATGACTTCATTCCGGAATGAGGGCGTTCCGGTCTGCCCGCGTGTCGTTGTTGGCTCGTCCGCATGGATTTCCTGGATCGCGACGAACACCACGACAATAATTGTCGCGTGCGATAGTTTTCGCAGAATCATGAAGCGTATTGTCCAGGAACCCTCATGGATGTCCAGCCCCGAATGGCGTGTGGCGGGAGACGTCCGTCATGCAGAACAGACGCGATCAACAGTCCGTCAATACCTGCCAGTTCGGCATCCAGAAGGCACTGGTGTGAATGAACTCCGCCACCGGAGATCAACGACAACCCCGACCAGCGGCCTTTCACTTTCCGGCAGAGCTCGAAAGTCGGGACACCCGTTCCAACACCCACTGCCGCCAGATCCAGAATGATGACGCTCTGGATTCCAGCCCGTACGATCGTCTCGATCAGTTCGATCGGACTCCGACCGCGCCACGTTGAGTCTGCCGCAAGTAGCTGCCCATGTTTCAGATCAACGCTGAAAATCACCGAGTCTGACCCCAGACATTCCAGATTCGCTGGTAATGAAAACACGTCCGGCAGCGACTCTGACGAGTAAACCACCTGATCAACGCCGAGATCCAGCAACTCGCGCGCATCATCGACCGAACGAACACCGGCGTCCACAATCAGCTTCGTGCCGGTTCGCACCATTTCCGCGACTGCGCACCGCGATGTGGAAGAAAGCGGTCCAGCGACGCCACCTGCCTTGCGGGCTTCAATTGCATCCAGATCGGCAACGTAGCAGACGGAAAATCGAAACTCCCGCAACAGCGCTTTCAGCACCTCGGCCGGCTGAACGCTGTCCGTCAGACGACTTTCCAGCGGCCTGTATTGACTGCGTTCGCCCGCCACCGCTCGAACAGCGATTCCGTTGCGGATATCAATGACCGGGATGATTTGCACGCAATTTGACGTCTGCGAATTCCACGTTCGCATTTCCAATCTGAGATTTCACCTTTGAGATTTGAGACCTCGGACGCCCAACGAATAGTCAGAAGTCGTCGTCTGCCGTCATTGTCCGGTCTGCAGATTGCGGTGACTGTCAGTCGATTCCATGCATCTTTCTTCGAATCATGCGCGTCATGACAAGAATCACAATGCCTGCCGCAATCGGAATGACTGTGTAGATCAGGAAAAATGCCGAGAGCCCAAACTTTTCCGAAATCTTATCGATGAAACTGCCAGTGAATCCAGCCAGACCGTTCGCGATTGCTGAGGCCAGAAACCAGATGCCGAACATCAGTCCGACCAGGCGGGCCGGAGCCAGTTTACTGACATAAGACAAACCGACTGGTGAAACACACAACTCACCCAGAGTGTGAAACAGAAACGCTAGTATCAGCCACCACATACTGACCTGAGCGGTTGCGGCACCCTGCTTAATACCCATGCTGCCGAGCGCCAGAACACCGAATCCCAGCCCCAGCAGAATCAGCCCGATTCCGAACTTAACAGGCGCTGACGGGTTCAAACGGCTCTCCCAGATGCGGCTGAACAGCGGCGCAAACGCAATAATGAAGAATGAGTTCAGAATCTGGAACCACGATGCCGTCACTTCGGTTTCGTTCTGTTTGACCCGAGTCACGGTTGCTTCAAGATCCGTAGTGTATTTCTGAGCCTGTTCATCAGAGAGCACTTTGATCTTGCCGGTCCCGCCTTTGCCCTCTATGTCGACGACGTGAATTCTCTGGTCTGTCTGCAGCGCCAGATCAGACTGGATGTTTGCTGAGATCAGTTTTGCAGGAGTGTCCAGTGTCCCTTCAGCTGGAGGCGGCGGAGTAATAGCGATTTCATAGGCGCGCATATTGTACTCTTTATTGAGCATCCAAAGCGCAATTGCCCAAATGATGATGAAGCTCAGGACGATGGAGGCATTTGACAGTGGTATCCGTGATTTCGTCGCGACGACCAGTCGGAGCAGGACCCATGTGATCAGTGCCAGCGGCACGACGGTCAGCAATGCGTTGACCCAGAAAAAGGTCGTCGCTGCGCTTCCCGTCAGAATCCGGCTGGTGTAGTCGTTTGCAAAGATCGTCATCGATCCACCGGCCTGTTCGAAAGCCATCCAGAAGAAAATCGTAAAGAACGACAATATCCCGATGACGATAAGTCGATCTCGGACGACCGTCGCCGACTCATTTTCATTCCTGCTTTCCGGCCTGGAAGCCGACGGTGACGTCTTCAAGCCAAGGTCCCCGAAAATCGACTGACCCAGCTGGAACATGATCATGCCCAGCAGCATGAACACTCCCGCGAGGCCGAATCCGTAGTTCCACTGCGTTTTCTCTCCGATATAGCCGCACAGCATGATTCCCAGAAACGCACCGGCATTAATGCCCATATAAAAGATCGTATATGCGCCATCCTTCTTGTCGCTTTCGTTTGCATAGAGCTGCCCGACAATCGAGGAGATATTCGGCTTGAACAGTCCGTTTCCAAGGATCAGCAGCACTAACCCTGTATAAAACGAAACCTTCGATTCCATCGCGAGCGACGCATGACCGAGAGTCATCAGTAAGGCACCGCACAGAACCGCCTTGCGGTAGCCCAGAAACCTGTCTGCGATCATTCCCCCTAATATCGGTGTCACATAGACCAGGCCTGTGTAGATCGCATACAGCTGCAGAGCGGACGCCCGAGTCCAGCCCCAGCCGCCGCCGGCTGTTTCGCTGACCAGATAAAGTACGAGCAGCACGCGCATTCCGTAGTAGCTGAAGCGTTCCCACATTTCCGTGAAGAAGAGCAGAAACAGTCCGGGCTTATGCCCGAATACAGATGGCTCTTGCGGTGTGCTTAGAGTACTCATGCGGGTTCCGTCAAAAATCGGAGTCGGGGTGACTGGTACTACAGAGTCGTTCGAACGACTTGGGTCGTCGCAGATTTGCTTCGGGAGGATAGCGGCAAAGCCCGTGCCGCGACAATCGCACCCATCCCGAATTCGGCGAGCGGGGGCGTCAATCATCCGAGGCAACCCGCGCCGTCTGGCGAACCGAGCTGCGTGACTTCAGCAACGTGAAAAGAACAGCGGCTCCTCGTGAAATGAAGTGCGCGTGGATTTTTTGAGGCACTTCTGTCCCAGCGCATCGGGATCCAACGTGGCGTCTGGGTATCTGGATTCCCGCGAATTCTGCATTGCTGTTCGCAATGCGATTTCGGGCCAACGGCCCAAACGTTCTGATAGCCTGGCCCAAGCACAGCGTCGGGCCAGGTCAACGAGCGTCAATCCATCACCACGGCCCAACGGGCCAACCAGTCGATGAGAGTCGCCCGAGCAACACT
>JANNGQ010000766.1:0-2543 GCA_031403975.1 Planctomycetota bacterium | reverse complement strand
CCACGGGGCAACACAACAAGGACCAGGTGTGGGTGAGTGCCGTGACATGGGGTCTTCTGTAACCATTCTGGTATGGACATGACCCCGGACCTGCCGTCAGGATTGGCCAACTACTACCAGGATCACGTCGACGATTACACGCCTGACGAAGAAGTCCGGTTCGCAGAAATCGTCGTGCGGTTTCGCGATCACGGCGGTGTCGAAGGTGCGGAAAAAGTCATGACGACCGTTGTGACCCAGTTGCTGAACGGCCAGGAATTCGGCGAAGTCGCTAAGGCCATGTCGGACACACTGACCGCCGAAAAACGCGGTGACGTCGGCTGGATCAAGCGTGGAGTCTTATCCGACAAAGTGCTGGAAGATATGCTTTTCGGAATGCCTGTCGGGAAAACGTCTCCGGTGCAGATACGGGAAGACCGTTTTGAAGTCTTCCGGATCCTGGACCATCGTGCTCCGACGACCATTCCGTTTCAGGAAGTGCAACTGGAAATCGAAAAGAAGCTGCTGGCCGAACTCAGCGAGGCCGCCCGTGCCAAAGTTCGCGAGGACATCCGGAAAAAAGGCATCGTGGAGACTATTTTCGATGGCGAACCGGACGATTGACACTCTCCGCTCGCCGGTCTGAAATCATTCGCAGCGTTCATGGCGCCGGGTGACTCGAAGCGCCTGAGGGCAGCGTGAATCTCGGAGGGACAGGTCGCGGCAGCAGGATCTCTGCCTGGTCGACCAGTTCCTGGAGCTGCTCGCCGATGAACTTCGCGGAGATCACGGCCTGCTGGAAGTTTGTATGAGTCGATGCGTGCCAGGCATCCTTGCCAAATTGCTCGGCCGCTGACCGGAGCTTTCCGATCTTTTTTCGCACGGTCTTGAAGTACGACGCGGGGTCATCAATCTGCGTTTCGACAGCGCGAAACGCATCGAAGATCGTCCGTGCCATTTCGTTCAGGTCCGGAAAGTCTTCCACTTCGTCCGAATGCTTGACAAAAGTGCGGATCATCCAGGCGTGAGCCATCACTTTCTGACTGCGCGCGACCAGTGCGACGAGCTTGTCGTGAGTCGGATCAGCGTCAACGGGTGTTTCGGGGACTGGGTCGGTCATGATGTCTCGACGGAACCTTCGTTAGTCTCGCCAGTACATGGACTCCTTCTGACCGCGATAACTGACGGCCATCTCCGGAGTGTCAAATCGCGTCTGGCCCGCGTGCAGTGATTCAACTCCGCCGATCACCATGCCGGAGGTCAGCAGAGTCCGTTCCACAGGATACGGAGCTTTCCCGGTCAGGACCATGTCCTCAATGTGTCTCGTCAGCGGATTGAAAAAGTCAGCCGATGACGATCCGTGGCCGGGCATGGGAAGGTACATCTGACACGTCACGATCTCACCCGTTGAACCGATCCGTCCAGCATAGTTGAAGTCGCGGATTCCGGTCAGAAACGCCGTCGTGCGGAATCCATCCCGATGCTGAACGAAGAGCCCTGTCGTATCCGGGAGCGCTGTCTTTGCCCATTCGAAGCTGACTCTGGCCGTCGGGAATCCGCCTTCGACGGGAAGATTGTGACTGCGGGACAAAGCCGCTGTGAAAAGTTCCCTTGTGGTCCGCCGGTCATCGGCTTCCATCGCTGTCCACAAGGCTTCACCCTTCAAAGCGTGAACGCTGCTGATTCCGACTTCGCCGCCCTTGCGGCGTTCGGACATGCACTGAGCTGTCTCGTAGGCATGAAAGTCATAACTGTCGACGCCGCCGTACGCCACGCAGACGCTCTCTTTGAGGTCGCTGCCATACGGCATGTCGATCGACGGATGGCGTAAAGTCACCGGCAGTGATGATCCAGCCAGGAAAGGGAATCCCAGTCGCTTCGAATCCGCAACCATCTCGGCACATTCCTTCCAGTCCGTCGACAAGTGCTTGTCGTTGAAAACGGGGACCGATCGCCCGCTGTCCTCGAAGACCTTGACAACCTCTTTGAACCACTTGTATCGAGGATACCGGACCTGGCCCTTTTCAGTGCGTTCGTAATCTCCGTGCTCGGCGATGATCACAACCCCGTCGACGGCCAGCGAAGATCCCCCCAGTGTCAGTGCGTCGCGAATACTGTCAAACTGTTTCAGCTTGTGCTTCTGGATTCTCTGCCGACCGAGATCGTTTTCCGGGAACTGATCAATGTAGACCGACGCAACGTCGACTCGCGGAGTCTGCCAGCCGCCTCGCCAGGTGTAACCTTCCGTCAGCCTGTCAAGAAAATGCTGAGCGTGTGAATGCTGGTATACGACCGTTCCGAGGAACGCCAGTTTCCTGGTTTCACTGTCCGCGGTGGCGGCCTTTACGAACCGCGGCATCAGCGAAATGGCGGCGAGGCCGGCAGATGTCGTCAGAAAATCACGGCGTCGAATCATGAGAGATTCCCTGTGACGGCAGTGGTGTGGCAGTCAGGAACGTGGATCGGCAGAATACCTCGCCGCGTTTCTCGATACGAGGCTCCCCTCACCGGGCGAATAACTCATGCTGTGAATCGCCGCCGGACTGGAGGAACGCGACGAGGTC
>JANNGQ010000765.1:0-2504 GCA_031403975.1 Planctomycetota bacterium | reverse complement strand
TTGTCCGTGCGTGAGTTTACTCAGGCAATCGCCGCATTTGAACAGGGACTGAAGCTGGATTCGGAACACGAAGAGTGCCATTTCAATCTGGCTGCGGCGCTGTTTCAGATGGGCGACATCACTGCAGCGGTACATCATTTTGAGTGGGTTGCTGAGACGTACGATAATCCGAAGGCCTGGCAGAGTCTGGCGACAATTATTCCCGGTTGTCCGGATTCCGGTCACGAGCGTGTCCTGGCCGTCAGAAGTCAGTTCGCTGCATCACTGGCCACTGCCTCTGGAGACGACTCATGGCAGGCACCGCGCCGGACGGCGGGCTCGAGGCTGCGCGTGGGCTATCTGTCGGCGTTCTTTCATCGTTCGAATTATATGAAGCCGGTATGGGGACTGATTAACGGCCATGATCGCCGGCGATTCGAGATCTGTCTCTTTGCCGACGACACCACCGACAGTGGTTTAGAGTGGTTTCAGCGAGGCCCTCAGGATCGCGTCCATCACACGAGCGGAATGGACAACGCCCGGCTGACCGCCCTGATTCGTGAGCAGCAACTCGACATCCTCGTGGATCTCAACGGTTACAGCGTTCCGTCGCGGCTGCCGATCCTGACGTTGAAGCTGGCTCCGATCTGTGTCGCGTGGTTCAATATGTACGCAACATCCGCGCTGCCCGGAATCGACTGGATTGTGGGGGATGAATTCGTCATCCGTCCTGAAGAAGAACAGTATTACTCGGAATCGGTGTTTCGCCTTCCCCAGAGCTATCTCAGCTTTGTCGTCGGGCACCACGCCCCGCCCGTAGCACCCCTGCCCTGCCGTGGCACTCAGCCGTTTACGTTCGGAAGTCTGGTGAGCCAGTACAAGATTTCGCCGTCCGTACTGGATGCCTGGAGCGAAATCCTGAAACGAGCGCCTGAATCGAGACTGGTGCTCGCCAATCGAGCCATCGGAACTGCGTGCAACCGGGATTACGTCATCGAACAGTTCCTGAATCGCGGAGTCCAGCGTAATCGCCTCAGGATTCTGCCGCCGGCACCCCACTTCGAGTTTCTGAAACACTACGATCAGATCGACATCGCACTGGACTCATTTCCGTACAACGGCGGAACGACCACGACGGAAGCCATCTGGCAGGGTGTCCCCGTGCTGACGTTCGACGGTGATCGCTGGGCAGCTCGCACGAGCCGGACACTCCTGATGAACTGCCACCTCTCTGAGTTTGTTGCATCAGGCGTGCAGGAATACATGGACATCGCCGTACGATGGGCCACTGAGCCGGACACACACAGTCGCCTGGCGGAACTGCGACAGTCAATGCGGCCGTGCCTGATCAATTCGCCGGTCTGCAGGATCGACGGCATGGTTCAGGCCATGGAAGACTTCTTCCTGAAAATTGCGGATACGAGTAACCGCGGCGACGAGCGGCAACCGTAGTCCTCAAACCATTGACCCCACCGGGCCTGCTTCAAATAGCGTGGGCTTAAGCGTTTTGGACTCTTTACGCCCCGGCGGAGCTTGCCTCCGTCGAGCGCGGATCATGACCAGCCAATTCCCGGAATTGGCGCCTGGCCACCATTGCGGCGTGTCCGCATGGAGCCGTGATTCCATTGATCATCGCTCTACGCAGGCAAGCTCCGCAGTGGCGAAAACGCTCTGCTGACTTCTTGTCTGGTGACGATCATCGCTCGATGGGGACGAGCCCCATCGTGGCGGAAATCCGCTTAACTCCACGCCATTCGGGACAGGCCCGGCGGCTGGGCGCGATGTCGCTTGTGTCAGGTCTATAGCATTGTGTAATCGCCGCTGATTCGCGTCCCTGACTTTCAGTCCGACTGCAGCAGCCCCTTGACCGTCGCAATGATCCCGAGGACAAACAGGACCGGCGGGTAAAAGAAAATGATGTCCGCCGCAAGTCCGCCGACGAACCAGACAGCGGCACCGATCATCATCAGGATTCCCGTGATGACACTTCCGTTTGCACCCCGACCGGCGGTTTCGCGGATTTGCCCCTCAGACGAAGGTGCTTCATAGCTGGTTTCACGCACGGCGAGGGCAGACTTTTCGTCGTTCCTTCGTTTGCTGCGCGGCGGAAGAGCACGCTGAGAATCATCCGGCGCTCCATAGGTACTCCACGGATCCCCGTCGTCCTGTGGAGACGACGAGTCTTCATTCTGCCACGAATCCTCAACAGGTTCTTTTCGCGGTGGCGTTCGCTGTCGAGGCGGCTGAGAAGGCGGGCGTTTGCTCCGGGCGGGGGCCTTGAGCTCGCGCCCGTAGGGGACGCCGTCCTTGATCCAGTCGAAGATCGTCCGCAGCTCGGCCGCGCCGAGTTTCTCCCGCTTGTGGGGCATGAACGGCTTTTTCTGCCGGGGGAGCTGCTGGAACAGGAGGCTCTGCTCGGGCTGCCCCGGACCGGCGGGGAGTCCGCGGAGGCGTGGGGCCCGTTGGGCGGGTTCGAGACCCTCTGGACCTTGCTGACCACGGGGCGGATGGTCTCCCACGTCCAC
>JANNGQ010000764.1:0-2934 GCA_031403975.1 Planctomycetota bacterium | reverse complement strand
CAGGTTGACAACACCGCCAGACCCCAGAGGAGCCAATGTGGTGCTGCACTGGTTTTTCCCCGCGCGATAAAAGCGCCAAGATCGACGTCCACGATCTGACTCCCGTGTGAATCTATTGAAAGCCAGTCGTGTCAGTAGCGCACAAGCCGCTAAACCACCGGGGCAGGCCCGGTGGCGGTGAGATCTTTTGCTGCCGGACTCAGCATCGTAGAGACGTCATGCAGGATTTCAAACGCGCGGCTGTGAGTTGTGTTCGATACTGCTCGGGATAAGATCCGGTCTCAACGGCGTCATCAGCCTGATTCGCGGTCTTCGGGCGATTCTTTTCGAAGCAGATTCTGAACCCATGACCTTCCCGTCGTCCGAATCCAGAGCCAACGCAGTCGCTTTCTCTGAGACCGTAACTTCACCAATGGGTGACCTCGCGATTCTTGCCGGGTCCGCGAATCCGACATTTGCCAAGCGGATCGCCGATTCACTCGGCGTCCGGCTGACTCCCTGCGAAGCGCAGATCTTCAGCGAAGGGAACGTGTTTGTCCGCATCCTGGAAAACGTTCGCGGGCGGGACACGTTTGTCATTCAGGGCGTCCACCGACCGGTCAACGACAATTTCGTCGAACTCCTGTTCTGGATAGACGCGCTGAAGCGAGCCAGCGCCTCGCAGGTCACCGCCGTGATTCCGTACTTCAGTTACGCGAAAGGCGACAAGAAAGACGAACCTCGTGTGTCGATCCGTGCGCGAGTCTGTGCGGACGCGATCGAGGCCGCCGGAGCGGATCGAGTGCTGACCATGGATCTGCACAGTCCGCAGATTCAGGGCTTCTTCAGCGTTCCGGTCGATCATCTTTATGCCCGGTCGGTTCTCTGTGATCACATCCGGACGCTCAGCATTCCCGACCTGGTGATCTGCAGCCCGGACGTTGGATTTGCCAAGTCCGCGTCGGCGTTTGCCAATCTGCTGGGAGTTCCCGTCGTCATCGGCAACAAGCAGCGAAAAGATCATTCCGAGCGGGCTCAGGTGCTGGAGGTCATCGGTTCCGTGGACGGCTGCAACGTGTTGATGGTCGACGATTTCACAATCACAGGCGGATCGCTCGTGAGCATGGCGGAGGTTCTGAAATCGCGCGGTGCCAAAGACATCTACGCGGCTGTCTCACACGGTGTGCTGTCTGCGGGCGCTGCGGCCCGGATCGAACAAAGTCTGATTCGCCGGATGTTCATGACAGACACTATCGAACCCGCCGCTGACCCTCGCAGCTCGAAACTTGAAACGATTTCAGTGGCGCCGCTGTTCGCTCAGGCCATCCGCTCGATTCACGACCGCACCAGCGTCAGTATGCTGTTTCCCGATGTGAAAGCGTTGTGAAGCAGGATTCGGGATTCAGGATTCGGGATTCAGTGAAACGCAAGGTACGGGAGACGAGAGCGTGGGCCAGCTTGCAAGTTATCGAGAGTTGACCGTTTGGTCGAAATCGATGGATCTGGCGGTCTACTGCTATCAACTGACGGCCAGCTTTCCTGATGTTGAACGATTCGGAATGATCAGTCAGATCCGCCGTTGTTCAGTGTCAATCCCGGCGAACATTGCTGAAGGTCACGGAAGGAAAGCCACTGGTGCGTTTCTGAATCACTTGTCAATCGCAAATGGATCATTGATGGAGCTTGAAACACATATTCTGCTCGGAGAACGGCTCGCGTACATCGGCGCCGAAGCTGCAAATGAGGGACTTGAACGATCCGCAGAGATCGGTCGAATGCTCAACGGCCTCATTCGCTCCCTCCGCGAGACACAAACTGGCCCGTCAAGTCTATCCTGACGCCTGCCTTCCCTGCGTTTTCCTGAATCCCGAATCCTGAATCCTGAATCCTCCCTCAGATGTCCGCCAGACTCTCACCGATGATGGAACGCTACATGGCTGTGAAGGGGGAGCACCCCGGGGCCATTCTGCTGTTTCGCATGGGGGATTTTTATGAGATGTTCTTCGAGGACGCTCAGAACGCCTCAAAGGTGCTCGGGCTGACGCTGACGAGTCGTGACAAGGCGTCGGACAATCCGATTCCGATGGCGGGCTTTCCGTACCATCAGCTTGATGCGTATCTGCAGAAGCTCATCAGCTCCGGCTTTCGCGCGGCGATCTGCGATCAGGTCGAAGATCCGAAGAAGGCGAAGGGGCTGGTCCGCCGGGAGGTCACTCGCGTTGTCACACCGGGAACCTTGACGGACGATCAGCTGCTCGATCCGCGGCAGAGCAATTTTCTGGCCTGTATTGCTCCTTCAAAAGCCGGCATCGGTCTGGCATGGCTGGAACTGTCGACAGGGCGATTTCTGGTCACCGATCTGCAGCCGTCGCAGTTGCAGGATGAACTGGCCCGGATTCGTCCGGCCGAGTGCCTGATTCCTGAGAGTATGTCTCATGACAGCCAGTTCCCGATCCGCCGCGGCGATTCGCAGTCGCCGTTGCTGACGACGCGCCCGGACTGGTGTTTTGCCCGCGAAGAGTGCAAGCGCCTGCTGAACGAGCACTTCGGGACGCTGACTCTGGAAGGCTTCGACATCGAAGATACTCCGGCCGTCACGGCCGCAGGAGCGCTGCTCGAGTACGTCCGGGAGACACAGCGGACCGCATTGCCCCACATAGTCAAGATCGAAGCCTGGCGACGCAGCCGGCATATGATCATTGACGAAGCCACGCGGCGGAGTCTGGAACTGGCTCAGACGCTGCGCGACGGTCGCCGGGACTTCACGCTGCTCGGTGTGATGGACGAAACCCGGACGCCGATGGGCTCGCGAACGCTGGCGGAATGGCTGTCGAGTCCTCTGACTGACATCGAGCAGATTTCACAGCGTCTGGATGCCGTGGAAGAACTGCTGACGCAACTGACTCTCCGGGACGACGTCCGGGAACTTCTCAAAGAAACCTACGACCTTCAGCG
>JANNGQ010000763.1:0-4403 GCA_031403975.1 Planctomycetota bacterium | reverse complement strand
TAGTGCGCCGTGCGGGTGACGTTGCCGGGTTGACGGGCGGTGGTGGGGCGGCCGGCGGCGTCGTATGCGGTGGCCCGGGACGCTGTAGTCAATCTTCCGCACGCCCCCTTTGTGCAGCAGGTAGAAGAATCCGTCGCTCGGGTGGCAGACGATGGCCCAGGTGCCCCAGCCGTCGGGGAGTTCGAGCTTTTGTGGGTCCGGCGGGAGCGCTCCTGTAAACTCGGTTGGCTCGAACAAAAGCTGGGCGTCGTTCGTGCGGCGGTCGCCGACCGGCCTGCCGACGATTTTCAGCGTGGCATCGCCTCTCTCCGCAGACGCTGTGGGCAGCGGATACTCGCCGGGACCGAGCACGACGCGGGGAACGTTAGCGGCCTGCGGGTCGGCGGCGGTGATTTTGAACGAGGTGGCGACAGGCTGCAATTTTCCGAAGAACGACACGAGCCCCGGACGCTGCGCGATCCGGGCGGCGAAAGCGGTGAGAGAATTGTCGTCGGTGACTTTGGTGAATGCCTCACGCTCCTCCGCGGTTGGCGTGCTGCCGAACAGGTCGTTCGCGGCGCGGTCCAGAAGCCGGGCGCGCCCGGTCGCGTCAGCAGGCAGCGGCAATTCGCGGGCAAGGCGTGCTTTGATGCAGGCCGGCCACCAGTCCGGTCCATCGGCGAACGGCGTATCCTCGCGACGGCCGGACTCGCTGCCGTCGAGCGGCACCGGCGCGTGCTTCAGCCACACTGAGCCGCCGGGCTGCGTCAGCACGTTCCATCCGACACGCGGTCCGGCCCACGGTCCGCGGCCGGCGTCTTTGCCGAACCCGATGCCGGGCGTGTTGATTTCCACGTAATCCCCCGGCGCGAGTCGGCAGGTGTAGAGGCGCGACTGTGTGGTCCAATCGATGCCGACGCATTCCACTGCCTTACCCTCTACGTCCCCCGCCTTGACCTGGCACTGGAGGAAGGTGGGCACACGTACCACGATGGGCTTTTTGCCTGAGTTGTGCACCAGCAGCCGAGCCTTCAGGGCTTCACCCATTGCGGCGGTGGAGCTGACCCTCACGTGTTTCGCCCACCCGACCTGGAGATCGCGGCGTGGCTTCAATTCCCACGCGACGCGCAGGCCGTCCGCATCATGCGGGCCCCACACGCCCTCGGCGTCGGCGAGTTCCCTGGGCAGCGGCTGGCCCTTCACGATGGTGCGGTCGCTTTCGTCGGCGAGCACCATGTCGAGCGGCGAGTCCTTGATGGCCGCCACTTCGTCAAGCAGCGCGATGGCATCGGCGGGTTTCCAGTCATGCGTCGCGTCGAGGCGCGGGAGCAGCGCGTTGAGCTGCGGCACGGTTTCCCACGTTGGGTTGTAGCGGATGAAACGGCGCACGCCGCCCGCGAGTTCGCCGATAAGCGCGCCGGGAATGTCGCCATTCGCCCGCGCGTGCCGCTGCCAGAATTCGTAAAGCGCGCGGGCGTCTTTGTGCATCGGCGCAGGCGCGGCGGCCACGTCTGCGGAGCCGCGCGTCTGGCCGGTGATTAGCTTGCCGGTCCACGCGCCCGCCGGGGCCTTCTCAATCGTCATTTCCGCCGTCATGCTGTATCGCGGAACGGTGCGGATGTCCTGCTCGATGGCGGAACTGATCGTGCGACCGTCCTTAAAATCCGCGTTGGACTGATAGAGGCGAAGGAACGCGACCTCCCGCGGCTGGAGCAACCAATCGCCCGGCGCCGGCACCGGGTCGCTGATAGCCTGCAAGGGCCTGCCGTTCTCCCGCATCATCAGTCTGCGCGGATTCGGCGCATCGTCGTTCGCGGTAAGCCGGATCTCAGTCTGCGAAACATTCTGTACGACGAGGTAGAACTCCGGCGCATCGCCCATCCCCGGCTCGCCGAGCGTAGGCGGCCACGCCAGCGCCATCCGCAGTCCATTCGCCGGCTCGCCCCATTTCAGCTTCTGCTCCGTGGCGGGCTTGAGCTGCGCGCCGATCTTCGGCTCATCCTTTTTCAGCACTGCTGCCGTCACGCGGAACTTCGTCTCATCACCCGCCAGTTCGCCTTCGAAGTGCATGGAACTGCCAGCCGCTTGCAGAAGGGCTGTGAGTCTTGTCAGGCAGTCTGGGGCGTTGTCATGCGGCAATTCGACCTGGGTGAAGGCAGTTGGCAACTCGATCCCCAGATCGTGCGTCACTCGTTTCAGCAGGAGTTCCCGGTCCGCCACAGTGGCGGGCCAGGGGCCTTCCTGCGCCACGCGGGCAGCGATCAGTTCATTCCAGACCGTCATGGAATCCTTGCGACCTTCATCATTCTGCCACGTCTGGAATGAGACGAGCAGTTTCCCAGGCGTGAAAGTCACGACATCGCTCGCCTTGGCTTCGATCCAGGCGCCGACCTGATAAATGCTCTTCTCGGTCGACGACTCATGCGACCCGACGCCGATTCCGTGACCTTCCACTTCCGCGTACTCGCCAGGGGCCAGGCGGAAGATCATGCGCGTGCGGCGGCCCAGGCGCCGTGTCGCCCAGACAATGATGTCCTTGCGGTTCGCGTCGTTCGCTGAGTGCTCGCCGGACTGAATCCAGTCTTCGGTGGCAAAGCAGACCGGGGCTTTGCCAGTGTTGTGAAACAGCACCCGAGATTTCATCACGCCGTCCAGCGGTTGTGCTTCCTCGCGCGGCTCCAGCAGCCACGCCATGCGCAGGCCCTGAATGGCAACAGAAGCTGCATCCGTTTTTGTGTCAAAGGCTGGTCCCCACGGGGCCTTCTTGAGTTCGTCCGGGAGCGGTTGCCCGGGATAAATATGGCGTTCGATGTTCGTCCGCATGGCCCACTCAGCCTGTGACGGCGCGACCGTTTGAATCTCATCCAGCAGCGCTGCGGCCTCGGCGGGAGTCCAGTCGTGCGTGGCATCGCATTTCCTGAGCACAGCTTCGCACCTGGTGGCTGCTTCGGTCCCGGCATTCAAATCCATGTAGGTTTTCAACGAAGCCGCCATTTCCCCGATGCGGCCACCGGGGATTTTGCCATCGCTGCGAGCGCTGGTTTTCCAACTTTCGAAGACAGGTTTGGACACAGCATCTTTCGGTTCTGCCTTCAGCGTGGGAGCGTCCGTTTTTTGTTCATCGGCGTCCGCGGCCCGGAGCATGGCCAGCGGCACCGCAATGGCGACGGCCAGCACGACGGCCGCTGCTGCAAGACTGCGAGTGACACTACGGCGGTTGAGTCGATCGCTGAGCACTGCGATCAAGCGGCCTTCGAGCGAGGATTTGCGAGCCATGGCGAGCCCGCAGGCCGCAGTCCAGCGGTCAATCGAGAGATTCGCGGCGACATGAAGCAGATGTTCCGCATAGGAGGATGCTCGGACGCCGCTGGCGAGCACCATGTCATCGCAGGATCGCTCGCGTTCGACATGCAGTCGCCAGGCGGCAAACCAGACGAGCGGGTTGAACCAGTGCAGGGCGCAGGCGATTTGAGCCAGCAGCTGTGCCAGGGTGTCGCGGCGTTTGATGTGAGCCAGCTCGTGCAACAGCACGGACCGAAGTTGTTCGCCGGACCATTCCAGTGCCGCGGTCGGCAGCAGCAGGCGGTGACGGAAAACGCCCCAGACGACGGGAATCGTTTTCGCTGGATGAATCAATACCGTGATGGGGCGACGAATGACCAGCTGCGAACACGCGGCGTCGAAGGAGGAGACGATGGAATCAACCTCTGTAGGGCGGCCTTCACAGGCCGTCGAATTCGTGACCAGGGGATGTCGCGACGGCCTGTGAAGGCCGTCCCACAGTAACCCGGTGGCACTGCGTTCGGTTTGCCAGAGAATGATGCGGGCTGCGACCAAACGGAGCATCAGCAAGATAAATCCGGCAGCCCAGATCGCGGGCACAGCGACTTGCCAGGTCCACGCCGGAGGGGCCGTTGCGGCAGGCACGACCGCCTGATCTGCTGCTGCAGCTGTGATTTCAGCGTCAGCGGTACGCGGTGTGATGTCTGCATCATCAGGTTGAAGTGCCACCTCTGGTGCTGAATACGACGCATGCGACGTTTGTGACTGATGAGATTCATAAGTCCCATAACTCGCATGGATCCCATCAATCCCATTGCGCTCATCGGGCTGATCACCAATAACCGCCCACGTCGGCAGTACGCGCCATTGAGGCAGCATTGCTGAGAACACCGGCACCACCAGCATCGCAGCAATCGCGACGAGCCAGACGAGGTGTCGCGTGGCCGCGGAATCACGGCGCAATGTCAGGGTCACGAGCATCGCCATGGCCATCAACACGGCTGCCTTGATGGTGGAGTCCATCAAGAGAAGTGTCGAGCCACTGAAAACAACAGCGCCGGAAAGAAATGTGCGACTCATCTCAGCGGCCCCCTTTTCGAGCATGTTCAATCAGTGCAATCAACCGCTCACGCTCCTCGTCA
>JANNGQ010000762.1:0-12408 GCA_031403975.1 Planctomycetota bacterium | reverse complement strand
GGCTACTTCGACTTTGCCACTTTGAGGATCACAGTTTCCGTCGCACCGCGTGACCTCTGGGCCTGTTTCGACTTCGTCGTCTTGAACTCGATTTTCCCACCCGCCATTGTGAACGCACGAATGAGCTGATCCATCGAAACGTCGGATGCGGCGCGTTCGATCCTGGCGACCCGAGGTTGGCTCGTCTTAAGCATCGCTCCGAGTTGCTTCTGCGACAAATGGAGCGCTTCACGCTGCTGCCGAATCGCCAATGCCAGCTTCACACGCGCATCGAGCAATTGGCGTTCTTCGTCGCTCATCTCCAGGAAATCAGCAGCGTCACCGATCTTCCAACCGGCTGCTTCAATCACCTTCCGTTTTGCTGCATCCATAGTTCATTCCTCACTTCTCGGTTTTCTTCTTCGCCGCATTGACGGCCTCATCGTATTGTTTGAGCCGCTTCCTGCACCGATCAATGACCTCGTCCGGGATCTTCCGCGTCTTCTTGCAATAGACTTCCAGAATCAACACGGAATCCGTATCGATGCGATACATGATTCTCCAATTGTGCTCTGCATCACGAATCCGCAGCGCGCCGCACCGGGAGCCGACATCCGACAATGCCTCCGCTTGAGGCATCCCCAGTCGCACTCCTTCCTGCAACAGACGCAGGAGCATTCCAGATTCTTGTCGCCCTTCCGCGGTGAACGGCGGCGTCCTGATCTCGCCATGCCACCAAACCAAGGGCTTCCTGGCTGGTACTTCCGGTTTTCCGGGTTGCTTTTTCGCCATTCATTCCCTTTGCATCGATGCGAAGTATATATCGGATACGGTATACGTTCAATCCAGAAAACACCATCGCCGGAACGAACTTTGAACATGGAACAAGTCTTCGGCCTCAGGTCAACTCTGAATGGCTGCCTTGTATCTGGTCATTTGTTACCCATCGAATTCGACGGATGAGAACGAGACGCCCACGCTTCTCAAGAATCTGACACTGAGATTATGTCAGTTCGGGAATTCTGGCTGAAGCGAACCACAGGTGATCGGCCGATGCTGAAGTATGGCCAAAACACAGGGATTTCCAGTATCTGACGCTTCGCAGCCAGTCCGGCACTGTGCGATCTACACTCGGCAATCTCGCGACCGGAAGAAAGTCTTATCCTCCTGTGAATTGCAGCGCGACGTGTGCGCAGATTTCGCGAGGGCGCACGGCTGGAACGTTACTGATCAGCCGTTCGATGATCTCGGTGAATCGAGCGAAACTCTCGACCGTCGGGATAGGCTCCATATTCAATCACGCTGCCAGTGAAATCGTCTTCCCAGGCGCAGACCACATAGAACAACAGCTTCTGCTGCACGTCGACAAACATCGTGAGATGGCTGCAGTTCAGTGAAACGAGTCCGCGTGTCTGGCCGTTCGTCTTCCCGGCAACCCGCCCGATTGCGATGCCGGTACAGCTGACGCTCGTTGATGACCGTACCCAGCGGTGTGGAATTCAGTAGCCGGCAGAGCTCCCCCGGTCGCAGATTGCGAGGATCAATCGCCATGCGGACCTGCGTCATCGTGACGCAGGTCTTTCTTTCCTACGAACAGAATGAGGTGCGCGATGACTCGCCAACCGAGGGCCGAAGACTGGATGGACGAAGCGGAATCCGCCGAACGCGCAGAAGCCTGGCCGCAGGCCGTTGCTATCTGGACTCGAGCGGCGGCACTCTGCCAGGGACCACAACGCGAACTCTGCCACTCCGGCGTTGCCAGATGTGAACACGAAGTGGCGGTCGATGCGGAACTGGCCTCGGTCGCGAAACGCCTGTTGCAGATTCCAACGCTCGAAACCCGCAAAATGGACTCGCTCGACTTCCACGAAGTCGCGGTCTGGCAGATTCGCGACGTCCTGCGACTGGTCCACAGAATGGGACGCACAGACGGAACGAAATGAACACCGTCGCCCCTGTCCGCACACGTTACGCACCGTCGCGTTTCGGTCTGACTGGCGAGGTATTGGCCAACGCCCGGAACGGCCCCACACCGGGCCAACAGGGCCCGCGTTTTCACCCGGGACAAAGCTGCAAAACAGCAGCGAATTGCTTCGCGAATCGCCTTGAGGTGTCTCGAAAAGCATGGCACATGTGTCACACGCGAAGCGAATGCCGCCTTGCACCACACGACACAACGAACCATCCGAAAGACACACCGATGAACGCCAGCGAGATCGCCTTCGGGATTGAATTCGAGACGACCCTCCCCAACAGCGACACAACCCCGATCGGACCATACCACGGCGGATACCACGTGCCCTGGTTGCCCGACGGATGGAAAGCCGAACGCGACAGCAGCATTCAACCGGAAACGATGGATCGTAAGGGCTGCGAGTTTGTCAGCCCGAAACTGAAAGGAGCCACAGGTCTCGCCGAGGTGGAACAGGCGATCGACCGGATCAACGAACACGGGGCCCGGGTCAACGGAAGCTGCGGGCTGCACGTCACGATCGAATGGAACGGCGACGCCGCAGCGCTCGCCCGCCTGATTTCCCTGGTGGGCAACCACGAACGAGCGATCTTCGCCAGCACCGGAAGCCGCCGCCGCGAACAGATCACCTACGCGAAGCCGCTCAAGCACTACGGAAACAAAGAGGACGCGAAGCAGAGATGCGAAGCCGACCGCTACCACCTGCTCAACCTGACCCACCTGGCACGCGGGAAGAACCGGATCGAATTCCGAGCTTTCGCCGGCACAACGAACAAGACCAAGGTGATCGGATACCTGATGATGTGCCTTGGCCTGGTCGAACTCGCCCTGAACACGAAACGCTGCTCGGGCTGGGACTACACGAAGAAAGAAGGCACCAGGAGCTGCTGGGATCGACCGGGAGCCGGAGTCGGCGAGACAGAACTCAACCGCCTCTTCTACCGGCTCGGATGGACCAAAGGCTGGTACAAAGGCGATCTTCGCGACAAGGTCTTCGGGCAGATCGCCTGCGAGACGACCAAACCAGACTGGAAGACCATCAAAACGAAACTGACCGAGATGGCCCGCAAGTACGACCGAGCGGTGTAGACCTGATGCATTCGCCGGTCGACGCTTCCCACTTTGACCCAGAATTGCCTTGGCCGTTTGTTGCCGCCGGTATACACTGCGTGTATACGCAACAAGGAGCGATGGTTCATGGAAAAGACACTGATCAAACACGGTAACAGCTTGGCGCTTGTGATCGACAAACCCATCCTTGAGATGCTTCAGATTACACCAGACACCAAACTGGAATTGACCACCAATGGCGATGCGATCCTGGTCACACCGGTTCGTGACAAGAGGCGTCAGGCACGCCTTCAGGCCGCTCTGGACAAAATCAATGACAAGTTCGGCGACGACCTGAAGAAGCTGGCCGAGTAAATGAGCGACATTGATTTTCTGAATCTTCAGGATGTGCTGTTGGCGCACCGGGACCAGACTGCGCGTTACGGGGGAGACCCGGGAGTTCGCGACCTCGGATTGCTTGAGTCCGCGATTGCTCAGCCGCGAGCGACGTTCGGAGGCGAGTTCCTGCATCCGTTCCCGTTTGCAATGGCTGCCGCCTATTTGTTTCACATTGTTCAGAATCACCCCTTCGTGGACGGAAACAAGCGTTCCGGAGCAGTGGCCGCCCTGGCGTTTCTCGAGCTGAACGGCGTGACGATCGACGCCCCGAAAGGCTCGCTCTACGAGCTGACGATTGCTGTCGCGAACGGACGGGCCGATAAGGCGGAGATCGCTGAGTACTTCCGGTCTCATGCGGTCACCCCCTGAACTGCAGATTGACGTTCTGCTTTCCGCCCGGTGAACTTCTCCCATCGCTCGACGATGACATCGCAGTACGGCGGATCCAGTTCCATCAGGAACGCATGCCGACCGGTCTGTTCGGCGGCCATCAGAGAGCTGCCGGAACCACCGAAGAGGTCCAGCACGTTGTCGCCGGTCCGCGAGGAGTACTGCATCGCCCGCACTGCCAGCTCGACTGGTTTCTCCGTCAGATGCACCATGCTCTGCGGATTGACTTTCTTGACGTGCCACAGGTCGGTGGCGTTGTTCGGTCCGAGATAGACGTGGGCTGCGCCTTCCTTCCAGCCATAAAAACACCACTCGTGTGCGCCCATGAAGTCCTTCCGCGTTAGCACCGGGTGCTGCTTGTCCCAGATGATGGCCTGGCTGAAGTACAGCCCGTGCTTCTTCAGGAACGGCGGGTAGTTGCCACAGTTCGCGTACCCGCCCCAGATGTAGAAACCGCGGCCCGGCTGCAGGACGCGCGAGGCGTTGCCGAACCAGGCGTCCAGCAGTCGGTCGAACTCAGCGTCCGTCACAAAGTCGTTGGCCAGCGGTCGGTCCTTCGCCCGCATCTTTTTCTGTGTGGGTTTGGCCTTCTCCGGGTGCCGCGCCACATCCATCGACTGGTGGTGCGTCGTTCCCTGAAACGATGACAGGCCGGCAGCGATCGCGTTGTTCGACCGCGGTTCGACCTTGACGTTGTAGGGCGGGTCCATGTTGACGAGGTGGATCGGCTGGCCGTCCAGCAGGCGATCCAGATCCTGTGGACTGGAACTGTCCCCGCAAAGCAGTCGGTGGTCACCTAAGATCCACAGGTCGCCAGGCTGTGTGATGGCTGCGTCCGGAGGAGCCGGCACGTCGTCAGGATCGGTCAGGCCATCCCTGACTCCGGGGTCCATCAACTCGGCCAGTTCTTCAGCGTCGAAACCGAGCAGTGCCAGATCGAAGTTGGCATCTTTCAGCTGCGACAGTTCCAGCGGCAGCAGCTCGTAGTTCCACTCGGCGATCTCCGATGTCTTGTTGTCCGCCGGCCGGTAGGCCCGGATCTGTTCGGGACTCAGGCCTTTCGCCACATGCACTGGGACTTTGTCGAGCCCCAGCTTTTGAGCCGCCTTGTATCGCGTGTGGCCCACGATGATCACGTGGTCTTCGTCCACGACGATGGGCTGGCGGAATCCGAACTCACGGATCGAAGCGGCGACGGCATCAACGGCTTCGTCATTCAAGCGGGGATTGTGTTTATACGGACGCAGCTGCGCGAGCTGCCATTGTTCGACCTTCATGGCACGACCTTTCCAGGAGACTGGGAAACGGAAAGGTTCGGTCGGTCAGTCGGTTGGTAGATCGTTGATCAGTTGGCTGTCGCAGGGTTGCTCGGAGGCAGATTTGTATTGCGGATTGTCCGCGATGATAATTCCGTGTTCATGTCATCTCATGCGTAGTCTGGACTGTCACGTCGCACACGCCTTTCAGGATTCGAAACCATGGACGCAAAATACCCGCCTCCGACTGAGACCGAATGGGCACACGCGGAAGTGCAGGTCATTCGGTTGGGTGATTCGCCAATCATCGGGCTCAAAAAAGACCTCAGAAAGAACGACGTGCCATACACACAAACTGTCTGGCTGACGATTCCACAGTTGCGGGGACTGGCGATCGAAGAAACGTTCTGATTTGATTTCGGACAAGCAAAACAAACTGTGCTGACAATGGCGACTGTTCCCCGTGGCCCTACACGACGCAGCTTGCCCGGAGTACCTATTGAAAAAAGGGGGAGGAGAGTTATTGTCGTTATTGCTCTACCCCTCGCGCACACTCACGCACACATGCGCACCGGCGTGGTCACGTGTGCGAGGGCGTGAGGCAATAACAGTAAGAAGTCTCTCTCTTTCATTAACTCCCTACTTCCCTTGGCTTTCCGTCGACCGGCTGCGGATTGGTTTCTTCCCTTATTGCGCACGAGGTTGTGACAGGTCAGGTTGGTGGCGGGTGCCGACCGTTCGAATGTCCCGCCGCCTGCACTCCAGCGGCAGTCAATCGGTAAACGTCACCAGGGCGACCCTTGGTTTGCAGGGTTGTGAATTCAATCAACCGCTGAGCCAGCAGCGTGTCCCGAATCTCGTCATGTTCACGTCGAGACCACGGCAGCTGCCGATTGATCTTCCAGAAGGGCATCCATGCGTCTCCTTTCCGCGTGTGCCACTTCGAGAGTACTTCCAGCAGGCGTTTCCGCCTTGCATCGAAGTCGCTCTCGCTGGCATGACTTCCGGCCATGAACAGCATGCGTCGTGTTTGATGATCAACGAATTCGCAGGCCCACGCAGTTCCTGAGAGGTCAATCAACGGCTGAAGGTGGTGAGCACTGCAGGCGTAGACGAGCGCCAGACGTCGGGCCTTTTCGTAAGCGCGAGCCCAGATTGCCATGCCGATCACGTCACCGCGTTCTTCGGCCGACGCATACTCTCGGTCGGCAAACTCACGGAACTGGCGAAACATGTCTTTCGCCTCAGGTGTGGCCGCGATCTGATTCGGATCCGGATGCCACTCGCTCAGGTTGCCCGCTGCTCCCGGGCGGAATTCAGCCCACCAGCGAGCGATCTCAAGGATTGATTCAGGGATCGGTGCTTTGGCATTTTCCTGTCCCTGACCGCGTCTTTGCGATTCCACAATCAGCATTCGAGCCAGAAAGCCGTTGGTCATCAATCGCGGCGAGATGGCCTCATAGAAGTACTTCGGCACTGCCGTTCCGAACAGCGTGAGCGACGGCTGATCAATCACCGTGCGCTCTCGTCCGGCTTTGGCACGCATCACATAGATGCTGCCGGCGCTGGAATACATCTGCAACAGAATGCTGACGATTTGCTCGTGGCGAGCATCTTTTGCCTGAGTGACTTTCATCAGCAGACAATCAAGTTCATCGACTTGAAACAGACAGGCGGGCTGCGTGAACAGACGGTCTTCAATGCCTTCACCACTGGTAAACGAGTTACCCAGACAATCAGCCATCCCGATACTGAACAGGATTCGTTGACTGATCTTCCGCGGATGATCTTTGCCCGATCCTGAATTGGCCAGCCCCATGATGTAGAGGTTTGTGCGGTTGTCGGCCGAGTCACACACCTTGCGACCGGCCAGCAACGATTGCAGTGAAAGTGCGCCGCAGAAGGACAGCACGGGTTCGGGATACGGCGCGGTCTCAAGCGTGTGGTTCATCACTGCATCGACGAACCCGGGAACATGGAGCAGCCGTTCAGGAATTGGACCCGGATCCTGCAATTGTGGCGTCTCGTCTTCATCTTCGGTGTCGGCATACATTTGCTCCCAGTGGTTTTCCGCCAGTGCCACTGAAACGAGATCCGGCTCG
This sequence comes from Planctomycetota bacterium, assembly GCA_031403975.1. Lineage (GTDB taxonomy): Bacteria > Planctomycetota > Planctomycetia > Planctomycetales > Planctomycetaceae > SXXK01. Next base: position 5,260 of record JANNGQ010000762.1, on the reverse strand, counting down.
TACCGAGCCACGCTGCTGGCGATCAACTGGACTTCGCGTGCCGCGAGCGCAGGCACGCAGCGATCGGCATTGGCCTTTTCAAGGGCCGCCAGAATCTCCGGCTGCGACATACCCACGCGACGCATGGCACCTGCCAGCCGGGCCAGTGTCGCATTGCGTTGACCAGCAGGAATGCTGTTGGCAGCGGATGGAATGGTCGACTTGTCGGAGGTGGCATTGGAGTGCGATTGTTCGGCATGTTGATTCAGCAGGGAAACAAGCCAGTGAGGCGGTTCCGGCAGCTGGTCGACATGATCGAGTTCCATACCCGGCACCCATGCGTAGTCACCGTCCGGCCGGGATGACGGCGGCACAACGATGTAACCGCCGTTGGCGCGGGTATCGACGTTCGGAGCGAGCACACTTTGCGTGCAACGCCAGGCCGCACCGTTTGGCTGGCGAAAGATGCGATGGCTGCCGCCTCGTGGCGTAAGGACTGAGTCCGGAGCGACAGTGTCGCACATGCCTGAATCTGAGGCCGGAAGCAGACACCCGTAAAAGTCGCCAAACCTGGCGAACAGCGTTGTGCGGCGGATCCAGCTCCGTACCAGAAAACACAACGCGACTGACCTTCGGGTGATGGCCTCGGCGGCCTTCAGACGGCAGCCGCGGTGTCTCAGAATTCGCGGTTCGAGTGGACCTGCGACAGGTGGGCTCGTCCGCTGCAAGTCATTGCCAGTCCATCGCTTCCGCGACATTTGGAATTTTCTTTTGGCCGTCGCATCGCTGCGACGCGACAGTGCGACGCACCGAGTGACTGCTGGAATTGGCCGCCACTGACGTCAATCCACCTGCCCGTTTCACTGCGCGATTAATTCTGTCCTTCGAAATGGGTTGTTGTGTCTGTTCTGACAGTGCTTCCGCCGCCTTGCGGCACGAGCCATGCTCCTTGTACGCCGCGACCAGCACATCGTCAGTCAGCATCGATGCGATCTCCGCCTTGATCTGACGTCGGATCATCAGTTCGTAATTCTCAGGTGACTCGGCAGCACTCTGAGATTCCTCTGAGTCCTCGTCCTGCTGGATGACCAGCGCAATCAGATGCTTGTGATCAAACGTGAACTTTCCGTCGCGTAAGTGCGACACGTGCGACAGCCGAACGACCGCCGGCAGTTTGCCGCTCCAGAGTTGCTCATCCGGCATCCAATCTGGAACCAAAACAATTGGCCGAACCGACGGACGCAGCGCAGCCGCGACCGCCTGGCAATCTACGCCGGCCAGACCGCGTGCCAGCCACACATCGCGCGAGCTGTCCTGCCATCGAGTTTTCCCGAGTCGCCACAGTCGGCCCGGGATCACTGTCGTTGTCCGACCGGACAAAGCCAACGTTTCGGCCACGCTGACTGCCAGGGCGTCGATGTCGACCGACCACTGTTGAAGCAGACTTGCATCGACTTCCACTCGCACGTGAATCGGGCAGGGGATGAACAGTCGATCCCGGCCATCCGGACCGTTCCCGAGAATCGGCTCCTCCCAGTGGTCGCCGCAGTCGGGACAGAGAACAAACGCAGCGTCAGTTGCTGGGCGCAGCCAATGCCAGCCCAACAGCGCCGACTGTAACGAAGGAGACCACTGGTTTAGCAAATCCGGTGTTACAAGTGCGGTGTCGGTTTCGACCAGTGACCAGAAGGTCGCCATGGGATCAGACATGGCTGATGGCGCGTGTACATGTGTAGTAGCGGTACATCTTTTCCTTGCGACGCGTGAAGGTATGTACCATCGTGCGCTCACACGCTTTGCAGCGCAGAATCCCGCGAAGGAGGGCACCGTGCTTGTTCCGGACTTCAACGCCACCGGTGCGGCCGTTGAACCGCAGCGTCGCCTGGACCTGTTGAAAGATGGATTCTTCGATGATCGCCGGATGTTCCCCGGCAAATTGCTCGCTGTTGTGAACCGTCCGTCCGATGTAGATCGGGTTCGTCAGGAGGCAGTATGCCGAATTCTTGTTGAATTGATTGCCGCCGCGCATCGCCCCTTTGTTCGTCGTCCAGATCTTGTTGACCCACGATTCCGCTTCCAGTTTGTTGACGACCGCCAGCAAAGAACCAAGTTCCAGATACCAGTCGTAGATCTGTCGTACTCTGGCCGCTTCCTTCGAATTGACGACAAGTTTGGGCGTGGGGTTCGAGCGATCGACGTCGTATCCGAGCACTGGAATGCCGCCGGCCCATTTTCCCTTCCGGCGCTGCGCGGCCAGTTTGTCGCGGATGCGTTCCCCGATGATCTCGCGTTCGAACTGCGCGAACGAGAGCAGAATGTTTAGAGTCAGTCGGCCCATCGAATGGGTGGTGTTGAACTGTTGAGTCACCGAGACAAACGAGACTTTGTGTTTCTCAAATGTCTCCATGACTCGGGCGAAGTCCATCAGTGATCGGCTGAGTCGGTCCACTTTGTAGACGACAACACAATCGATCTTGCCTTCGTTGATGTCGGCCAGCAGTCGCTGCAATCCGGGGCGTTCGACGTTGCCGCCGGAGAAGCCTCCATCGTCGTACATTGTCGTCAGACACACCCATCCTTCGTGCTTTTGACTGGCAATGTATGCTTCGCCGGCCTCACGCTGAGCGTCAAGCGAATTGAATTCCTGCTCCAATCCATCGTCTGTCGACTTGCGTGTGTAGATGGCACAACGGATTGTTGTGTTGATCGATTTCTCTTGAGCCTTCGCACGACCCATTACTTGGTCCCCAGTTGAAAGAAACGAAACCCGTTACAGTGCGACCCGGTGACAAACTTCGCGATTGCCGACAGTGACTTGAATCGATCGCCCTCGTATTCGAACCCGCCCGAGACGATCCGGACCTCGATCCTGCGACCTTTGTAGTCTCGGACCAGCGAAGTGCCTGTCGATGGCAATCGCTGGTCCTTAGGCGAAGGTTGCGGCGTTCGCCGGGAATGCTCGGGAATCGCTGCCGGCTGCGGGATTCTGTTTTTTGCCGGCATTGTTCGCACAGCGGCGTCAACAGCGAGTTCCGCAGCACGGCGCCGGGCACGCGCACTGAGCGCGCCTTCACGGTATACTGTACCGTTCCGCGGATCCAAAGTACGCAGACGGGAAAGACCTGTTGAGCGGCCAGGGAGCCCGAGTGCATGGAGCCAGGTGGAATCCGATCGGCGTCGCTGCTGTGTACGGCGCGGCGACGCCGGAATTGGCAATGGCCGAAACACTGGCCATGTATCGATACTACGGCTTGCCGATCCATCAGGCGCTGCCCAGGATATTCGTGGCGATCGACGTTCAGGTTTCATCGATTATCGACCTGACCGACGGAGTCATTCGCCAGCGACTGAAGATCAGCGAAAATCGGATGCTGGAGACCGATTGGAGATTGGACGCCGCCAAAGGACTGGTTCCACTGACGCACCAACTCGGGAAAGCCGCTTTTGACGCCGGATTCGAGGGACTGATGGTCCACTCAGCGACCGGTGTAGAGGGCAAGAATCTGGTCATGTTCCCGCAAAAACTGAGGAAAGGCAGCCATCTCAAGGTTGGCAGCCCAGGAATCTAAGCAATACAACATGCAAATGTGCATGCTCTTTGTTGACTTGCCCGTCGTCCTGACCGATCATTGAGACAGAGGATCATGTGTCGGTCTTTGCAGAAGATCCAGCCCCTCGCCCATTGGTCGGAGCAGGTTATGGCCACGATTCAAAAGAGAAAGTTGCTGGCGTCATCGGGCCGCAGTCGCAAACAGACAGGCGTCAAACGGACACAAGCCAATCGTCGCAATCAGGTCTTGATCGCCAGTGATAAGGCCACTTCCGTGTCACACTCGCCTCGTCCGTACGAGCTCGTCGCTGGTCGTCGCGGTCAGCAGCTGGCGATTCGCCATCGCCTGCAGTTTAACCGATCGCTGTTTGCTCGATTGATCGCGATCTCCGAACGTTCTCTGGCGAGCATAGAAAGCGGCAAGCCAGCTGGAGAATCTGCGACACGTTCCATTGTCGAGTTAAAGCGTCTGGTCAATGCGATGGCAGAAGTCATCGATCCGACGGTACTCAAAGACTGGATGACGGCGCCCAACGAGGCGTTTGGCGGGCTGAAGCCGCTCGAGCTGATCGAACGCGGCGAGGTGGATCGCATTTGGCGAATGATCTGGGAACTCAAGAGTGGCATGACCTTCTGATGGGATGAATGCGCTGACGCCGGACGAATTGAAACAGCAAATCCGAAGCATCACGGTGTGGAAACGCGGGGATCAGCGAGCCCCGCACAAACCGTTGCTGCTGTTGTATGCACTTGGAAGGTGTCTGAACGACGGACAACGACTGCTGCCGTATGCAGAGGTTGATCGCGAGTTACGGCCGTTGCTCCTGGAGTTTGGTCCAGAACGAAAAGCGTGCCACACGGAATACCCGTTTCAACGCCTTGAAAACGACGGCATCTGGCAATTGACGAATGCTGAGCACCTGGAACTACGAGCCAGCAATACAGACGTCAAGAAATCCGAACTGCTGAAGCACAATGTCGCAGGCGGGTTCACGGAGGAAGCGTTTGGACTGCTCAGAGGTGCTCCGAGCCTGGTCTCGGAGCTGGCCCTTGAGATTCTGAGCCAGCACTTCCCGCAGACGATGTACTCAGATTTGCTGGACGCCGTCGGCCTCGAAATTCAGTTCGAACAGTCACTTCGACGCAGACGCGATCCCGCATTTCGCGAACGAGTGCTTGTGGCCTACCTGTATCGCTGCGCAGTCTGTGGTTACGACCTTCGGCTGGGCTCACAACAAGTCGCCCTCGAAGCCGCGCACATCAAATGGCATCAGGCCGGGGGTCCCGATCACGAAACCAACGGTCTCGCCCTTTGCAGCATGCATCATAAACTGTTTGACCGTGGTGCTTTCACAGTCAATGACGAACTTCAGCTCTGTGTTTCTCAAAAAGCGAATGGCTCCATCGGTCTCAGCGAGTGGCTGATGTCGTATCACGGTGTGCCGCTGAAGCCGCCCCAGATCGGTGCATGGTCCCCTCATCTTGACCATCTCGACTGGCACCGTCGGGAAGTCTTCCATGGTCCCGCCAGAGACGTATGAAATTGAGAATTGAGCTGTCAAAGGGCTGTTCCGGTCGACGATCGACCATGGATGCTGCGGCCCGTCACGTGAACATCCAGGACATAACCCGAGGGTCACCATTTCGAAGGTTTCGTTCGAAAACCGGAAACTGCCTGGAGAAGGCAACGAGGGTCATAACCCGGGCTCGGTGTCTCTGCCTTTTGGGAGA
>JANNGQ010000761.1:0-3679 GCA_031403975.1 Planctomycetota bacterium | reverse complement strand
CACCGCTGACACCGAGGCCTCCGATCAACACTCCGTCCTTGTACAGCGGAGTGCTTCCGGGAAAGAACACAACACCGTTCTGTCGCGACAGATCGCTGCTGGCGTCGTGGAAATTTGTCCCTGGGTTAAATGCGTCGTAACCCAGGACTGTGTCGTTCATGGCAGATGCAGCCGGCGGAGCGCCCGTGTTCTCGGCGGTCAGCGGATTAATGCCGGGAGTATTCAGGATGGAGAACTCAGGCGGCGTTGATCCGTCGACACCGGACGGAAATCGTGGTTCAGCCAGAAATCGAAATGTGCGGTTCGTAAAGGCGACACCCGTATCAACGCCAGGTATCTGATCTTCCGGCTGAAGCGCTGCTGCATCGGCGTAGTAGGCAGTATTGCGAGCCTTCGCCACGGCCACATCAATCGAAAAGAACGTTGCATCTTTCATGCGATAAAGCCCCAGAACCTCTCCCGTGGTATCCGTCACGGACAGGACCATTTTGGTCCGTGAGCTCATCGGAAGTCGTATGGCCGCGCGAGTTTTCTCTGCGGCCGCGATTCCCTGCTCTATGATCTGTTCGACTTCCGCGGCCGTAATCCCGGTGCCAGCCTTCGGTGCAACAAGCCACTCTTCGGGGACAGTTATTCCATCCAGATACAGATCACCGCCGGAAGTCACCTGCTGCTCGGTCCCGTTCACGGTCCCTGAGCCCAGACTCCGCCCGACGCTGAGCAGTTCCCGAACACCCTGGATGCCGGGCGTCGGACCGATGATTTCGAGTTCGATGCCAACCAGCGTGATGTTGCCGAAGGGGAGGTCCAGGTCTGTCACAGGCGCGATGCCAGCAATGTCGCCGACTTTTGCACCTGGTGCAGGGCGATCTCTGGTTGCCGCAATTAAGCTCCCGCCCGCTGCTGCGAAGGCGATGTACTCGGCCTCCAGCACTCGTGACGCATTTGTACGCTCAGATTCCGACTGGCCGATGCCGGCCACGAATCCCTGTTCATGCGTCGCGAAGCCGTCGGCTCCCGGAAAAAACACACCGATACCACCGATCAGCGTATCGCCGACTCGATCTGTGTTTGTGTCGCGAAACAGCGGGATGCCACCGGGTAAAGTGGCGATCCCGCGAGACTGCTGTTCGGGGGCAAGTCCGGAAGCGAAGCCATAGGACTCGGGTGCCAGGATCTCGTTCCCCAACAGAAAATCTGCGTTGTATCGCGAGCCCAGCACGATGTCGTCGCCAAGACCGTCTTCCCGGACGCCGTTCACACCTGCGTGGTTGATGCTGTCGCGGTTTGTGTGTTCAATGGCAAACAAATCAACCGGAGGTGTATGAAAGATCTCCGGTGGGAAATGACCTCCAAGTCCAATCGGGGCCACGAACCCGGGACCTCGCTGCGTCGGATCAACACTATTGGGATTCGCCTCGACTTCGCGTTGTGTGACCGTGGATTGGCTGATGAAACGCACAGTTCTCGAAGTCAACGGTCCAACAGTGCCGACCTCCGGGTCTCCGCTTGCAAAAAACGCAGCCGTACGAGCCTTCGCGACGGCCCCGTCAATCATGAAACTCAGTACTTCATCGTCTGGTGCGACAACACCCGTTTCTGTCCGCACGCCCAGGATGTTTCCCGCACGATCAACGACAGCAATGATAGCGTCCGCACTCGGGGTGGCCGCAGATGCCCGATCAAGGAGCTGCCGCACCTCATCCGCTGCGAGTTGCGACAGTGCGGCCAACGGATGCAGATCGTATGCGGATGATCCCGGAAGCGACGCTCCCGGCTGAGCAGTGACCTGCGACCCTTGAACGACTGCACTCTGGACCGACTGGCCAATGGCGGCTGCCGTCAGTTCGCCCTGATACTGGGAGCCCATAATTCCCGGGCCGTTGAGTACATCGGAGTAACCCAACGCATGTCCGATTTCGTGGGCGGCAACCGTATAGAAGTCGTGTGTGCCTCTCGAATTGCCATTCCCGATCTGAGTATCCCAGGCTTCCTGCTGATCCAGCCAGACGACTCCGCGAACCGCGGAAGATGACTTCAGTCCTCCGGCGGATCCTCCTCCCAGGGCCAGAATTCCGCCGCGGCCACTTTCAAGATCCAGAGCCAGCAGATCCCCGACACCGATATTCAGGATATCGTCGCTGGGACCGTCCGTGTCGCGCACGAATGTAAACCGGTGATTCGTGGCGTCTGACCAATCGTTCAAAGCCACGAATGCAACAGCCTGCTGTTCGGCGCTGATGTTGTTTTGAAATCCCGATTGATCGCGGAAGTCAAATCGGACTGTCAATGGCGCAACGGCCTGACCGTTCGTCGATTCATACGAATCATGGCCCTGCAAAGGGCTTGAGACAGCCGATGGCAGCAGCGAATTGTCGGAGCCCATGTCCAGAGTAAAAGGAATCGAGCCGAGCCCGCCAGGGAACAAACGGACTTCCAACTGCTCAATCCCCGCAGGCCGTCGAACTCGTTCGAGCCGATCTCGCGCATACTTCCGGAGCGACCAGAACTTCCCAAACAGCATGGACTCATTCCTGCTCCGCGGTTAGTACATATTGCCCCACGATCAGAATCGGCAAAGTCACCGCAATGGGATGAGTCATCCTGCTGTATAAGGTGAAGGAACTTCGAAAAACACGTGTGGTTCCGTCAGAAATACTGAAGACAGCCTGTTTGGAGTTCACTGAAGCTGCTGCCGATGAATCCCAAACGAACGGGCGTCGCCAAACGGCAACCACTGAATTCCGATGCGTCGTTCTTGCAGCGATCCGAAAACGCGATCAATGCGCGCAGAAAACCGTCTGAATCATTCTTCGGCGTCACTTCAGGGTATTCGGCCGTCAGTTTCTCAATCGCATCACCCCATTTCGCGACTCCAGCATCGTCACCGGCACGATGGCTTCGCTGACACAGTCCGGATCCGGTGCCTCACAGCTCTGCATTATTTCGATTGCCATAATCGCCGCCGGCGTCTCTACGGGTGCCATGGTCGCGGACGATTACGAGTACCAGATTTCGCAGCGTCAAAACACGACCGACGACTTCATCGAAATCAGTGGCTCGCTGGATCTTCGGGCGCGGCGGGTGGCAATTCCGTAGCCATCACGCTCCGCGTGATGAGCCTCGGTCTCACGTGCGATCGGTCGAGGCTTCGTTGTCCGGCCGAGGGCGAGATCAAGGCTCATCTCGGCGGAGCGTGATGGCTACATTGACCCTTCGGCCGGCGCCACCGAAGGGCTTTGCCGACAGCTAATCTTTCGGTTCATCGAACGCTCCGCGGGCGGCACCGATCAACGCGTAGACAAAGAACGGCTCATCGTGAAATGAAGTGCGCGCGGATTTTCTGAGGCGCTTCTGTCGCAGCGCATTGGGATCCAACGTGGCGTCGGGGTATGTGGATTCGCGCGAATTCTGCATTGCTCTCCGGAATCGCCGGCCCTCTGAGAGTTCAGACGACAAATGCCCATTTCTATACTGCGCACTTCATTTCACGATAGAGGTATTTACTTGACTCCACCGCCCCCAAGGGGTTGTGTATTGATGATTGTCTGGAATGTGGAGGGGGGCTACTTGCACCGCTTGTTGGGCCAGTCGATAGAACAGTTTCCCTCGTGATTTGGAACTTCTGCGGTTGAAGCGAAACGTGAATTCATCCAGGTAGTATTCGAGGTAATCGTGT
>JANNGQ010000760.1:0-3746 GCA_031403975.1 Planctomycetota bacterium | reverse complement strand
CAAAGCCGGAGACCATGCCAAGGCCAACGGAGTGACTCTGGTCGTCGAATACCTGAACCGCTTCGAATGCTACTTCCTCAATTCCGCTGCAGATGCCGGTCAGTTCTGCCGCGAACTCGGGCATTCCAACGTGAAAACGATGTATGATACGTTCCACGCAAACATCGAAGAGAAATCAATCACCCAGGCCGTCAAAGCATGCGCCGATCAGCTCGTGCATGTTCACATCTCGGAGAATGACCGATCCACTCCCGGCGAAGGCGGCGTGAACTGGGATGAGTCGTTTCGAGCGCTCAAGAGCGTCAATTATGACGGCTGGCTGATGATCGAAGCCTTCGGACTGGCCCTTCCGGATCTCGCCGCCGCGACTCGCATCTGGCGGCGCATGTTCCCGTCCGAAGAACACCTCGCAAAGAACGGCCTGAAATTCATGAAGGAACGCTGGGCAGCGAAGTCGTGAGACTTCGGGTCGGAACTCTCACGAGTTCTGCTGCACACTTTCCAGGAACGCTCTGATGTTCCCGACTGGCTTCCCGGAGTCACCGAAGCAGATTGAAGTGCAGCTGCAGCGGCACCATTTCACAGCTTGGGTTTGCTGTCTTCCATTTTGCGCTGGCGTTCACGTTGCTGCTGGCGGCGTTCTTCTTCGGCGAGAAACTGTGGACTGTTGCGATCGACTTCAACAACCATGGCCGCCACCTGCATCGTGTGTTCCTTCCATTCCCAGCCGAGCGGTTCGCTGAGTTCGATCTTGGCGAGGAATGCCCACGGTGTACCCGGATGCTCATCGACGACGCGGTTCAGATACTCCAGAGCTTTGTCGTTCATGCGGCGAACATTGGCCCCCGCGTTGATTTCTTCCGACGGATTCAGAACCCACTGATTGCTGCCGGAGTTCTCAAACTTCTTCGGCGACGATTTCATTTCAGCCAGTATCGCGTTGTAACCAAAGGCACGGACCCGCATCGCCAGGACTCGCCCCATGGCCAGGTCGTAGCTGGCTCGCCAGCGATCGGAATCCAGCTTGTCGCGATGCTTTTCCCCGGCTTCCAGTGCCGTCTGAACGCGTTCAAGAAAGTAATCCAGCACTGCCAGCGGCTTCTGCGCCTCTGTAATCTGCTCCCGAAGAATGTTGTCGTTGTTCGCCTGGAACGAACGCTGCGGAATCGGCACGGGTTCCGTCACGGCCAGTTGCGCAGCAGCGATCAATGACTGCTTGGCCAGATTGCCCTGGAGCTGACGGCGATACTCAATTCCCGGACGGTAGTCCGGAGCATACTGCCGCATGATCTGAGCATCCCATTTCATGCGAGCCGTGTCGTCTGCAATGAAAAAGATGCCTCCGGTTTCCGCGCACAGACGTGACAGCGTGTACGGACCGTATCCGGACGACATCTGCTCAAGACCACTGGCGCTGGCTGCCCAATACGGCAACTGCAGACCTTCCGGAAGCGGTGATTCCGGCCCCTGATCCACTTCAATGAAGCCTTCGAACGGTTCACCGTCTGCTTCCCACTTGTGGTACACCTGCCCCTTCTGGCGACCGAAGACGGATGTGTTGCCGATGCAGTACACTCGAATGCCGTCGCGTGCGCAGCGCTTGACAACATCTTCGAGCACCGAGTAGTCATTGCCAAAGTCATCGCCCCGCTCATCGGTGACGATGATGATCATCATGTTGGCTTTGAGCTTCTTCCTGACAGGGCCGTAGACTTTGATGGCCTTTGTCAGTGCGGCAAAAACGTTCTCTGCACCCGATTCGTCAAGCGTCAGAGTTTTGACTGCTGACACTAGCGTTTCAATATCGTTCGTCGGCTCTTCGAGCAGCACATGGACATCTTTGCCGAAGCCGATCAGCCCGGTCTGCAGCGCTGCGCGGGTATCAAGGTCATCCATCAGTCCCAGCTGGCGGTAGATCGTCTCGAAGCGTTCTACAATCCGGTCGCGACGGGTCTCCATCGAACCGGACTCATCAAAGATCCAGACCGGCAGCGTCTTTCGCTGACGCAGGGATGAAGCAATCTCCAGAGTGATTCGGTCAACTGCGCCGTCCGTTCCGCCAGCGTGTTCTGTTGTTCCGGTGAGATCAATCGGACTGAGCATTTCCGCTTCGTTGGGGGACGACATCGCATCGTTCAATGCGATTCTGGGGTTCACGATGTTCTGTTCGATCTGCTGGACTTTCTCCCGATGATTGTCCAGACCACGGTGCTGCGCTGCGGCGACGGACGCTCCCTGAATATTCAAATTGCTTCCATTACCCAGCGTTTCTGCCGGGACCGAATCAATGAGGTATTCGACCTGCCGGATTTCCTCGGGTTCGATCGCCGACGTCAGATTGAATTCGGGTTTCAGGATTTCCGGAAGCGAAATCATGGCGATGATCAGAATCAACGCAGCATGCACCAGCGCGCTCAAGCCCCAGGCCGGGACCAAATCCACGACCGACCACACGACATCGCCATCTTCGGGAAGTGCGGCTGTCGCGTCGGGAGATTTTGAGGATGCCTGAATTGTGCTCACCACGAGGCTCCGGCGAAACGCGGCCCTTCGGGAAATGTCGGCATAATCGTACTCTTTAAATCTCAGCCAGGCAATGTTTTAAGCAGTTTTGAGGCCCACCGCCACGCAGAAGTCCCGTCCAGCCGCAAGTCGGAACGGAGTTCTCTCCGTACAAATCACGCGCCGGGCCTGCCCGTCTGTTCGCCGAAATCCACACATCCGGCCCGGTCCGATTCGGATCAACAGCAACAGCCGGGTCAACCGTGACTTCCCGAGGGCGCAGCAGCAATGGCGCTCATCTTGTCGTCGATGAACACCTACCCGAAGCGCCTTCTAGGTGCAATTCTCGTCGCGTGACATCATAACGTAAGCCCTCGCTGCCGCATCGGGTTAGTGTTTTTGCCTCTTTTGCGATGAGCTGAACGACAACGGCCGGAACTACGACTCCGGCGTCTCGGGCGGGACCTCGGCATCGGGCTGTTCAATCACCGGAGCGACCGGCGAACCAGATTCAGGAGTCTGCAATTCAACAGACCCCGCAGGCCCTGGTGAAACAAACTCGACCGGTTCCGATTCCAGATGCGGGTTGTCCTTGGCATGGGTGCGCTGGACGGCACGCAGCGTTGCGTCGCAAAACGCTTCTTCGCACCAGCGTCCTTCGGCAAGATGCACATTGTTGAACTCCAGAAGACGGCCTGTGGCGAGGTGCAGGCTGGTGATCGCCTTATTGTAGTCGATGATCTGTTGGTAATACTGACCTTCCGCCTGTGCCACGCTGGCCTGCGCCCGGAGGACGAGGTCGAGCGTCGATGTGCCGATTTCGCGTTCAGCATCAAGCAGCCGGACTCGCTCTTCAGCGGCATGCAGACGGCTCAGATTAGATTGGGCGGCCGTGTAATTGGCGGCGACGTCCTGAATCGCGGTGGCAATATCGTGCGCAATGCTGCGCTCCTGTGCCGCAAGGACGGCATTGGCTCTGGCCACCTGAAGTTCATAAATCCGGACCTGACTGCGGACCTGCCTCAGGCCGAGCGGCATACTGAACTGCATTCCCATCGTCCAGGAATCGAGATCGTCGTTGGTCATCGACCCGAAGGCGTTTCGCACTGGCAGCCCGGTTCCGGGGTCCGTCACGTTCTGGCCAAGAAGGCGATCGCCAAAACCGTTGACGTCGTAGCTCGCGACGGCGTCCAGGCGAGGGCGCACCAGACTTCGAGCGGCGTCCAGCTGCAGCTGCAGACTCT